>NZ_JACSKD010000013.1:0-43796 GCF_018617455.1 Exiguobacterium sp. s22 | reverse complement strand
CCGAACACGGAAGTTAAGCGTCTCAGCGCCGAAAGTAGTTGGGGGATCTCCCCCTGTGAGGATAGGACGTTGCCAGGCAACAACGCAGAAAACGATCAAGCATACGCTTGATCGTTTTTTTCATATTTAATAGTTTAGGAGGAATAATCGATGGCTCCTTCTCGAGAAAACCCTTTTACGTTTCTGGAAATGTTAGAACAACATGTGCGTGAACACCGCGTTTCTTTTCATGTACCGGGTCATCATAATGGGACTGTGATAGATGACACATTACCAAGTGCGTTCGCGAAAGTTATGCCATATGATCTGACTGAGTTGGCACACTTAGATGATTTGCATGACGCCTCAGGAATCATCAAACAGGCTGAAACCGCTTTGGGTATGTTGTACGAAAGTAAAAGCAAATGGCTAGTCAATGGATCAACAGTCGGGAACTGGAGTATGCTTGCTGCAACGGTACAGCGCGGCGAACGAGTATATGTACAACGAAACTCACATAAATCGGTATGGAATGCGATTGAATGGCTAGGACTAGAACCGATATTATTAATGCCCACCATTGAACGAGGTACCGGTATTCCAACGACTGTAACCTTAGATACCATCAAACAGGCCATACTAGAATTTCCCGGAGGACGCGCCGTCATGTTGACGTCTCCTACATATTATGGAGATATGGCAGATATTCGAGCGATTTCTGATTATTTATCGCCGAAAGATATTCCCTTACTTGTCGATGAGGCGCATGGTGCGCATTTAATTCATCCAAAGTTACCACGTCGTTCTGCCATCTTTGAAGGCGCAAGCGCGGTTGTGCAATCTGCACATAAAACGTTACCTGCCTTCACGATGGGAGCTTGGGTTCATTATAAAGAAGATATCGACGAAAATCGTTTAAAACATGCACTGTCATCCTTTCAAACGTCAAGTCCTTCTTATCTTATTATGGCTTCATTGGATTATGCACGTTCTTATTTAGAGACATTGACTGATGAGGCATGGTCCTCCATACAAAAAAGTCATGCGCAGTTTGTTCTTGAATTGAAACGTTCCGGTTTTGTCGTAAAAGTAGGAGATGACTTTACGAAAGTGACCATCATGACTTATCCGAAGAATGGATTGATTTTTAGTCAACATCTCGCCTCGATTGGAATAGATATTGAATTAGCGGCAGTTGATCATGTGTTATTCTGTTTACCATTAAGGGAAATAAAGAAACAGGAAATTGAGCATTGGCTGAAATTGATTAAGAAAGCCGCTACTCATGTACCCATCATCGATGACGATGAGACCATCTTTCCATTCCCTCAATCACAATGTGTATCTGAACTACATCCGGTGAAAGAGTATGCACGAATTCAGCGGGTATCTTTTGAGCAGGCGATTGGATTGATTGCGGCAGAAACGGTGATTCCATATCCACCCGGGATCCCTTGGATTTTAAAAGGAGAACAAATCACAGAAGAGAAAGTTCGTGTACTCTCCGATTGGATTTCTTTAGGGAGGAAGCTTCAAGCGAGTAAGCATGTTATGATAGAGCAAATTGATGTTATTGTAGAGGAGTTTTAAAACGTGAGCGGAATGTTTATTACAGTTGAAGGACCCGATGGTTCAGGAAAATCCACACAACTTCAATTATTAATAGAGAGGCTGAAGGAAAAAGGGTATGACATTGTCGTAACCCGTGAACCGGGAGGAACAACGGTTGGGAATCAGATTCGTGAAGTTCTGTTGTCTCCAGATCATCATGAGATGACGCCGCGAGTCGAGATGATGCTTTATGCCGCTTCACGGGCACAAAATGTGGAACAAGTGATTCGTCCAGCATTAGAACGAGGGGCGATTGTCCTTTGTGATCGATTTATCGATGCCTCTATCGCCTACCAAGGATACGGATTACAATATGACCTTGATCAGATCCGGTCACTAAATGAATGGGCAACCAATGGTTTGACGCCCGATTTAACATTCTTATTTGATTTGAGTCCAGAGCGAGCGAGCCAACGCATGAAAGACCGGGGACAGCTAGATCGAATTGAAAGTCGTGATCAAGCATTCCACGAGCGTGTTTATGCAGGATTCCAAGCATTACTCAAACAGTATCCAGAACGGATCGTTCGAATCGATGCTGACCAACCGATTGAAACGATCCATGACGAGGTACTCGACTATACAGTAGAAAGATTAGAACAAGGAGGCACACAATCATGATGAAAATGGTAATTGCAATCGTACATGATAAGGATAGCGCACGTTTGTCTGACGCACTTGTCGAACAAGATTTTCGTGCAACAAAATTAGCCACAACGGGTGGGTTTTTGAAAGAGGGCAATACGACGTTTATGATGGGGATTCCGCAAGAACGTCTTGATGATTTGATGAATGTGATTCAATCAAACTGCTCGAGCCGTGACCAAATGATTACGCCGATCTCACCAATGGGTGGACATGCCGATTCTTATATCCCTTATCCAGTGGAAGTACAGGTCGGAGGGGCGACGGTATTCGTCTTACCGATTGAAGGATTCCATCAGTTTTAATGGGAGTTGGACATATGCGTTTTCAAGAATTGAGCGAGTCGCAAACAGTGGTTTCTCGCATCATTCAAAATTCAATCGTTTCGAATAAAGTAGGTCACGCGTATATCTTTTCCGGAGATTATGAACCCTATTTAATTGAAACGGCCACACTGTTTGCAAAAGCTTTGTTTTGTGAGTCGCCACAGGGGGCAGAACCTTGTGGCGTATGTCGAAACTGTCGACGTATGGATTCCAAGAACATCGTCGACTACATTGAAGTGGAGCCGGACGGTGCAAGTATTAAAAAAGAACAGATTCAGCAATTGCTCAGTGATTTATCACTACGAGGCGCTGAAGGTGACCGCCAAGTGTATGTCATTCATCAAGCGCACAAGATGACGACACAAGCGGCGAATAGCTTATTGAAGTTCTTTGAAGAACCGGGAGTAGGCAAGCTTGCTATTTTAGTGACGACTCAGCCTCAGTTACTGCTTCCAACAATTCGGTCGCGTGCTCAACAACTTGCGTTTCGTCCAATCGATCGTAGGCAGTTGGCACAAGCGATGTCTGAAGAGTTGTCTTGTACGTATGATTTGGCATACCTCGCCCTAACGGTTTATCCGAAATGGGACGATGCGAAAGAAGCGCTCGAACAGGAGTGGTTTGTACAGGCATACGGGCTAGTGGTACAATTAATTGAAGTATTGACGAAACGACCTCAAGAGTTGCTCTTATTCGCACAAGAAAAATGGTTAGGGCATTTTAAAGGACGAAATGAGTTACGAGTTGGCCTGGAATTATTCGAACATTGGTTAGAGGAGGCACTTCATTTAAAAGTGCGAGAATCGTATACTCCGAAGCTGTTTACGAATGAGGCTGTCTTGTATCATGCATTCATCCAAAATCGATCTGTCTCGAAGCTTACACATGCGATTGAAAGTGTGCATGCAGCGATTCGACGACTCGAGGCAAACGTCAATCCTCAATTAACGTTCGAACGACTTTCGTTCGATTTGCAGAAAGGATAGAAGCGCGTGCTTGAAGTAGTTGGAGTCCGTTTTAAAGAAGCGGGAAAAATCTATTACTTTTCACCAGGCGATGCAACGCTAAAACGTGGGGACCATGTCATCGTTGAAACGGTACGTGGTATTGAATACGGGGAAGTCGTTCAAACCGATAAGCAACTCGGTGAAGACGAAGTCGTCATGCCGTTGAAAACAATCCTCCGCGTCGCGGATCAAAAGGATGCGGATATCGTACGCGATAATCGACTGGCAGCCGTCGATGCTCATGCCGTCTGTGAAGAAAAAATTCGAGAACATCAGTTAGAAATGAAACTAGTTGATGTTGAGTATACATTTGATCGCAATAAAGTGATCTTTTATTTTACTGCCGAAGGTCGCGTCGACTTTCGAGAACTGGTAAAGGATTTGGCCAGTGTGTTTCGTACACGAATCGAGCTCCGACAAATCGGCGTTCGTGACGAAGCGAAGCTTCTTAGCGGGATTGGACCATGCGGTCGAGTTCTTTGTTGCTCGTCATTTCTTGGGGAATTCGAACCGGTCTCCATCAAAATGGCCAAAGATCAGAATCTCTCATTAAATCCGAACAAGATTTCTGGAGTATGTGGTCGTCTGATGTGCTGTTTAAAATATGAGAATGACACATATGAAGAACTGAAACGAGATTTACCAGACGTCGGCAAGCGAATCAAAATTCCAGAAGGTGATGGTCGGGTAATCGGTCTGAATATATTAGACCAGCTCATTCAGGTCGAGCTTCACGATCGGACGCGCGTCGTCACATATACGATTGATGAACTCGTTGAAGTGGGCGCGATTAAACGAAAACCGTCAAAACAGTGATGGGGTGCTGAGCAGTGGAAAGAATGGATAAAAAAGAAGTGATGATGCGTGTAGACGCGATTGAGCAACAGATGCAACTTTTAACGGAGCATTTAGGTGTGCTGAAAGAACAGCTTGCGTACTTGCTTGAAGAAAATCAGCATATGTATCTAGAGAATCATCACTTACGCGAAAAAGTCGAACAATTAGCAGAAGTTGATACGACAAATGGTGATTCACAAATCGCATTGTCTGGAAAAGGGCAGAACAATTTAGCTGCTCTGTATCAAGAAGGATTCCATATTTGTAACCTCCATTACGGACAGGTACGAAAAGATGGGGACTGTCTCTTCTGTTTGTCGATGCTCAATAAACATTAATACGGGGCGATAGATAGGGGTTCCCTATCCGTCGCCTTTCTTTTATAGAAGGAGGAAACGATGGTAACGGTTAAGGATGGAGAACGCCTTGATGATTTACTCGGACGTCCAGGTAAAATCATTCAAAGTGATGATGTGTTCTCATTTTCATTAGATGCGGTACTGCTTGCAGAGTTTGTGTGGGTACCGATTCAAAAAGGACAGCTGGTTGATTTGTGTGCCGGTACCGGGGCAATTCCGCTCTTTTTATCGTATCGTACAAAAGGAACGATTACGGGTGTCGAAATTCAATCAAAACTGGTCGATATGGCGAATCGAAGCATGGCGGTTAATCGTCTTGAAGAAAGAATTCGAGTAGTAGAAGGGGACGTCAAAACGGCAGCGACGCAGCTCGGGCATGCGCGATATGACGTGGTCACATGTAACCCACCTTACTTTTTGGCGAATGAGACCTCGCTACGGAATCAAAATGAGCATCATACGATTGCCCGACATGAAGTATTATGCACGTTAGAAGATTGTATTAAAACGGCAAGCCAACTCGTCAAACCAGGAGGAAAGGTGGCGTTCGTGCATCGGCCAGAACGCTTACTCGATATCTTAAGCTTGATGCGTGCGTATCGGATTGAACCGAAACGAATGCAACTCGTCTATCCAAAAGCGGGACGTGAGGCGAATACTTTATTAATCGAGGGATCGAAAGATGGAAAAGCAGGTCTTAAAATTTTACCACCATTTGTTGTCTATGAAGAAGACGATACGTATACGGAAGCGATGCGAGCCATACTCGATGCCTAAGCACTATACCTACATCGTGGAATGTCGTGATGGAACGTACTATACGGGTTATACAACGAATGTGGAAAAACGACTCCTGGCCCATAATGCGGGGAAAGGCGCAAAATACACGAAAGTACGACTTCCGGTAGAACTTCGGTACGTGCAGTCGTTCGATACGAAACGGGAGGCCATGCAATACGAGTGGTCCATCAAGCAATTGACTCGTGCACAAAAAGAGAAGTTGATGGAGGGGACGACCAATGAATTCACAAAAGAGCTACCAAACTGAACAACCGACACTGTTTGTCGTACCGACACCGATTGGAAATCTAGAGGATATGACGTATCGCGCGGTACGGACGCTTCAGGAAGTCGATTTAATCGCAGCGGAAGATACGCGCCAAACGATGAAATTATGTCGCCACTTTGACATTCCAACAAAATTGATTAGCTATCATGAACATAATAAAGAAGTGAGCGGACCAAGACTGATTGAAGACCTGTTGTCAGGGAAGTCGATTGCAGTCGTATCGGATGCTGGGATGCCAGGGATCTCGGACCCAGGAAGCGACCTCGTTCGATTGGCGATTGAAGCCAACGTCCCGGTCGTCGTCTTACCCGGTGCGAATGCAGCACTCACGGCACTCGTTGCATCGGGTCTTGCGACAGAGCGTTTTCTCTATTACGGTTTCTTACCACGTAAGAAGAAAGATCGCGTTGAGGTCCTCGAATCGATTCAATACGAACCGGGTACCGTCATATTCTATGAGGCGCCACATCGTTTGAAAGAGATGTTGACAGCGATTCGACAAGTGCTTGGGAATCGACAAATCGTATTGGGTCGTGAACTGACGAAAACGTTTGAAGAGTTTTTGAGAGGTAGCGTGGATGAGGCGTTGACGTGGTGTGAAGGCGAAGTACGAGGCGAGTTTGTCGTCTTGGTGAGCGGAGCGACAGAGTCTGCACCGACGACGACGTGGTGGGAAGCACTTTCTGCATATGAACATGTCGTTCATTATATCGAAGAGGGATTAAAACCAAACGCGGCAATCAAGCAGACGGCGAAAGACCGTGGCGAGTCTCGAAATGATGTATATGATGCGTACCATCAACTACATAAAAAAGAGTAAGCAAGGAAATCCTTGCTTACTCTTCGCTGTAGTAGTTTTCGAGCATGTTCTTCAATTCAACGAGAACACGTTGTGCACCTTCTGGTGACAAGATGAGTTTGCCATCTGCCAATTTGAAGTTATCATCTGATACTTCACCTGTAACTTGGCAAGTCATGTTTGGCTTATATTTTTTCAAAACGATTTGATCGTTGTCGACGTAGATCTCGAGTGCATCTTTCTCTGCAATTCCGAGTGTACGGCGTAATTCGATTGGAATAACGACACGACCAAGCTCATCAACCTTACGTACGATACCTGTAGATTTCATTTGTGTTTCCTCCTCCAATGGTGTCGAAATCTCGTGGTGACATGAATCGTCAAAATTCGACAATGTGACTACAGCAAAAAGCATACTAAACTTTCCAATTGCAGTCAACTGCTTACTATCTGGAAAAGTAATTTTTCGAAAATTGTTGAATAAGGAACGATATATACCTAAATTTCCCCGATAGTTTGAACTTGAAACAAAGAAAGGGTATTTTTGGAACATTTATGACGGAGAATACGCAAAAAAATTCCAAACAATTAGGTTTGGAAATTCTTTTGTCGAACCGTGTATAATGAGAATTGCATATGTCGAAAGGATGGAGAATAAATCATGGCGAAGCCGACTTTTTATATTACAACCCCAATTTATTATCCGAGTGCGAAATTGCATATCGGTCACGCATATACCACGGTAGCAGGTGATGCGGTTGCGCGCTACAAACGCTTAAAAGGCTTTGACGTTCGTTACTTGACGGGAACGGATGAACACGGTCAAAAGATTCAAGAAAAAGCGAAAGAAGCAGGCGTGACGCCACAAGCTTTCGTTGATGAAGTGGTGGAAGAGATCAAGGTCTTATGGGACCGTCTCGAAATCTCGTACGATGACTACATCCGTACGACAGAGGATCGCCATAAGAAAGTCGTCGAGCATATTTTTGAGACGTTACTTAAGAACGGGGATATCTACCTCGGTGAGTATGAAGGATGGTATTCTGTACCGGACGAGACATACTACACAGAATCGCAACTCGTCGATGGAAAAAGTCCTGACAGCGGACATCCGGTCGAACTCGTTCGTGAAGAGTGCTATTTCTTCCGTCTCAGCAAATACGCGGACCGCTTGATTGAATATTTTGAGTCACATCCTGATTTTATCTTGCCGGAATCACGTAAAACTGAAATGATTAATAACTTCTTGAAGCCGGGTCTTCAAGACTTGGCTGTATCGCGCACGACGTTTGATTGGGGCGTACAAGTCCCATCGAACCCGAAACACGTCGTATACGTATGGGTCGATGCACTCACGAACTATATCTCATCACTCGGTTACGGGACAGATAACGATGAACTCTTCAATCGCTATTGGCCGGCCGATGTCCATTTAGTAGGAAAAGAAATTGTTCGTTTCCATACGATTATTTGGCCAGCGCTCCTCATGGCGCTCGATCTACCATTGCCGAAGCAAGTGTTTGCACACGGTTGGTTACTTATGAAGGATGGAAAGATGTCGAAATCGAAAGGGAACGTCGTGGATCCGATCCCATTGATTGACCGTTACGGACTCGACTCAGTTCGTTACTACCTTCTCCGTGAAGTTCCGTTCGGGGCGGATGGCACATTCACGCCGGAAGCGTTCGTCGATCGTTTGAACTTTGATTTAGCGAACGACCTTGGGAACTTATTGAATCGCACTGTTGCGATGATTAAGAAGTACTTTGATGGAAACATTCCGGCATATAACGGGAATGTCACGGCGTTTGATGCAGAACTATTGAACGTGGTGAAAGAAACAACACGCAAAACAGAAGAAGCCATGGAACACATGGAGTTTTCGGTCGCCCTCACAAATATTTGGCAACTTGTCAGTCGTGCGAATAAATATATCGACGAGACGCAGCCATGGGTTCTCGTGAAAGAGGAGTCGAAACGTGAAGAATTAGCTTCTGTCATGACACACCTCGCAGGCGTGCTTCGTCATGTCGCCATTATGATTCAACCGTTCATGACACGTGCCCCGAAAGAGATGTTCCGTCAACTCGGACTTGAGGGAGAAGACATGTCTTGGGAGGCGTTGGATACGTTCGCAGACTTCAACAACGCGGTCGTGACGGACGGAACACCAATCTTCCCGCGCCGTGATGTGAAAGAAGAAGTGGATGCAATCCAAGAAATGATGCGTCAGGCTTCTAAAGCACGGATTGAGGAAACGGAGATGACATCAGTAGAAGAAGTAGATGAAGACGTTCGTCCTGAAATCACAATTGATGTCTTCGACCAGGTCGAATTCCGTGTCGGTCAAATCATAGAAGCCGACAAGATTAAAAAAGCGAAGAAACTGTTGAAGCTACAAGTCGACCTTGGGAAAGAGACACGTCAAATCGTGTCTGGTATCGCGGAATGGTATGCCCCTGAAGATTTGGTTGGCAAAAAAGTCATCGTTGTCGCAAACTTGAAACCGGTCAAACTCCGTGGAGAACTCTCGCAAGGGATGATTTTAGCGGCAGATCGTGACGGAAAGCTAGAACTCGCGACGGTCTCTGACCAGATGCCGAACGGTGCCATCGTCAAATAATGAAATGGGGGAGACTATGGTCTCCCTCTCTTTTTCTAAGGAGGAAATAAGATGTTGATTGATACACATACGCACATCAATGCGGAACAATTCAACGAAGATGTAGAAGAGACAATCGAGCGGGCAAGAGAAGCCGGCGTTTCCCCGCTACTTGTCGTTGGATTTGATACACCAACAATCGATCGAGCCATCGAATTGGCCGAGTCTCACGACGACATCTATGCCATCGTCGGATGGCATCCTGTCGATGCGATCGACTGTACGGATGCAGACTTAGCGCGAATCGAGGATCTCATGAGTCATCCTAAAGTGATGGCACTCGGCGAAATCGGTCTTGACTATCATTGGGACAAATCACCGAAAGATGTGCAACAGCACCTCTTCCGTCAACAGATTGCCATCGCCAAACGGACGAATATGCCAATCGTCATTCATAACCGAGAAGCAACGGCAGATGTCCTTGATATTTTAGAAGAAGAGCATGCCGAGGAAGTCGGTGGCGTGTTCCATAGTTACAGCATGTCTGTGGAACTATTGCCTCGTTGCTTAGACTTGAACTTTTATATTTCGTTAGGAGGACCGGTCACATTCAAAAATGCGAAGGTTCCGAAGGCGGTGGCGCAAGAGGTACCACTTGATCGCCTACTTGTCGAGACCGACTGCCCATATTTGACCCCGACACCGTTCCGTGGAAAGCGTAATGAGCCGGCATACGTCAAATATGTAGCTGAAGAGATCGCCGCCCTCCGTGACATACCGTATGAGGAATTAGCAGAGGCGACGACAACCAACGCGAAGACGTTGTTCCGACTCCCATGATCAAACGTGTATTAGCGAGTATCGGCGTGATTGCAACGGCCTCTGTGGCGTATGTGATGTTGCAACCTGAAACCATCAAGGTCATCGATGACGGCGTCGTCATCGAGCATGAGACACGAGCCGACTCGGTTCTCGAGATACTTGATGAATTGAACATCACATTGGACGAGGCAGACTATGTCACACCTGCGCTTAGCGAAGATGTCCCGGATGACCATTTGATTCGAATCGAGCGTTCGCACGAAGTTTCGCTTCAGATCGGCTATGGACAAACCGAAACGGTTCAAACACGTGAGCGGACCGTTGAGGACGTGCTGTTGCGTTACGGGGTCACCGTACGGGACGGAGACACGGTCTATCCGGCTGTACGGACACCGGTGACGAACGGGATGACGATACGTTATCAGCCGGTTGTCGCGGTGAACTTGATTGTCGGGCAAGAGGCGTTGACCATTTATACGATGGCGACAGATGTCGGACAATTATTAGCAGAAGAGAAAATTGATGTGTCGGAAAGTGATACGGTCATGCCGGCGACCTCGACACCGATTCGGGAAGGGTTGACGATTACGGTCAATACGAATCGTGATGTCGTTCAATATGAGAGTCGATTGATTCCGTTCGATGTGGTCGAAGAAGAGGACGATACGCTTGAAGAAGGTGTGAAACAAACGGTGCAAGTCGGGATTCCTGGACTTGAACGGACAAGGTATGCACTTACTGTGGAAAATGGTACAATTACAAATCGTACGAAAACGGAAGTCGAAACATTGCGGAAAACGATGCCCCAAATCATCAAGGTAGGGACAAAGAAAGTGACGGAACCGGTAACGGAGCCTGAGTCGACAACCGCAAATGAATCGAGCCCATTCATTCCTGAAGCTGAAATCGAGATTGCTGAACCGCCGAAAACAGATGACGTACTGGATTTCTCATCTGCGAAGCAATTGCTTGTAGAGGCGACGGCCTATACGAATAATCCTGAAGATACCGTAACGTATAATGGTCGAGTGCTGACAAGAAGCGGATACGACGTGACAGATACGATTCTCTTTGAAGGGATGCGGATCATTGCGGTCGATCCTGCCATCATTCCACTCGGGACACGCGTATATGTCGAGGGAATTGGTATGGCGATTGCCTTAGATACAGGAAGCGCGATCAAAGGGCAAAAAATCGATATCATGATGGATGAAAAGGAAGAGGCCGTGACGTTCGGTCGCAAACCGCTCACCATCTGGGTGATTCCGAAGCAGGAAGAAGAGAAAGAAGGATCAGACAATGCGTGAGAAAATACAGGAAATTATTGTCGTTGAAGGGCGTGACGACACGGCACGACTTCAAGAAGTATTCGACGTCGATACGATTGAGACGAACGGCTCTGCCGTATCCGATCAAACGATTGAACGAATCCGTCGTGCCCAGGAAAAACGTGGAGTCATCATTTTGACCGATCCAGATTATCCAGGAGACCGTATTCGGGCAATAGTCGAGGAACGCGTCAAAGGATGTAAGCACGCCCACTTACCTCGTGCCGAGGCAAAGGACAAACGTGGAAAAATTGGTGTGGAACATGCGAGTCCAGAGTCACTTCGTCGTGTCTTAGGTGCAGTGTTTGAACCGCGTGTCGAAACGGACCGACCGATTGTCACGCGGAAAATGGTATTGGATGCGGATTTAATCGGTGGATCAGCGGCCGCAACGCGTCGGAAACGACTTGGGGTGTTGCTTCGTATTGGTGAGCCGAACGCTAAACAATTTGTAAAACGGGTCGAGGCGCTCGGCGTCACGATTGAAGAGTGGGAGCAGGCACTTGCTCAATTAGAGGAGGAACAGGGTTGAAAGATATTGCAACAATCCAACGAACGAAAGCGATTTTAGAGCGACATGGTTTTTCATTCAAAAAATCGCTCGGGCAAAACTTTTTAATCGATTTGAATATTTTAAGTAAGATTGTCGGGGCGGCAGAACTGAGTGAGGCGAGCGGTGTCCTTGAAATTGGTCCCGGGATCGGCTCATTGACCGAACAATCGGCCAAGCGTGCAAAAAAAGTCGTTGCGCTTGAAATTGACCAGCGCCTTTTGCCAATTTTAGACGATACGATGGCGCCCTATCCGCATGTGAAAGTCATCCATGGGGATGCGTTGGAATTAAACTTACGCGAAATTGTCGAACAGGAATTCTTAAATGAGGGCATTGAAGATATCTCGGTTGTCGCCAACTTACCTTACTATGTCACCACACCGATCATCATGCGTTTACTAGAGAGTGGTGTGCCATTCCGTTCGCTCGTCATGATGATTCAAAAAGAAGTGGCAGAGCGGATTGGGGCAAAACCTGGTACAAAAGCATATGGTTCCCTTTCGATTGCGATTCAATATTATGCGGAGGCAGAAGTGAGCTTTGTCGTGCCGAAAAGCGTGTTCATCCCAGCACCGAACGTTGATTCTGCTGTGATTACGCTACGAATGCGCAAAGAGCCAGCCGTACAAGTGAAAGACGAGGCATTTTTCTTTGACGTCGCACGTGCAAGCTTCGCACAGCGTCGTAAAACCATCTTAAACAACTTGACAAATTATATTGGGAAAGAGCGCAAAGTCGAACTTGAACGCATGCTCCACGAGGCGGGAATCGACCCGAAACGTCGCGGAGAGACGTTAAGCCTAGAAGAATTCGCACGTTTGTCTGACACAATTTTACCACTTAAAAATAGTTGACGACCTTAAAACGAGTCGTTATAATATTAAACTTTATTTTCATATTCAATTATGCTATACTTGTAACAGTGAGGTGAAGCGTATGCCAAAGACGTTACAAGAAATCAGACAGAAACTCGAATCGCATGTTGGTGAACGATTGACGTTGAAAGCAAACGGCGGTCGTAAGAAAGTCGTTACTCGGTTTGGAACGCTCGTTGAGACGTATCCTGCGGTGTTCGTTGTGAAATTAGATGAAGACCTGCACAATGTTGAACGTGTCTCGTATAGCTACGCTGATGTCCTAACGGATACAGTTAAAATTGAATTCGGCAATTGATTTATAAATGAGGGGCGGATGCATTGGCAGCTGCTTCTTTTTTTGTGCGCCCGTTTACGGTACAATGTCGAACAGGAGACAAATGGGAAGGGTGAACGTGATGCGCACGATCAGTGTGAAAGCGCCGGCAAAAATTAATTTGACGCTCGATGTCCTCGGGAAGCGTCAGGACGGCTATCATGAAGTAGAAATGGTAATGACGACAGTCGATTTAGCAGACCGTCTAGAGTTGACGGTTTTAGATTCGGATGAGATTCGGATTCAATCAGAGCACGCGTATGTACCGAATGACCATCGAAATTTGGCGTATCGGGCAGCCGAGTTGTTGCGCGATCGTTTTCATATTCAACAGGGAGTTGAGATTGTACTCGATAAACAAATCCCAGTGGCGGCGGGCCTTGCTGGAGGGTCGAGTGATGCAGCGGCAACCCTTCGTGGGATGAATGAATTATTTTCATTGAATTTGTCGTTAGAAGAGTTGGCAGAGCTCGGTGCGGAAATCGGCTCAGACGTTTCGTTTTGTGTCATCGGTGGGACTGCCATTGCTCGAGGGCGCGGGGAACAGTTAGAAATGATCCCGGCACCGCCACCATGTTATGTCGTACTCGGTAAACCGAAAATTGGGGTGTCGACTGCGGATGTGTATCGTGCAGTGCGTATGGACGAGGTACATCATCCGAATACAGGCGCTATGGTTGAAGCCATCCGTCAAAAGGATTTCCACGGAATTTGTGAAAACCTTGGGAACTCACTTGAGAGTGTAACGCTTAAACTACATCCTGAAGTAAAACAAATCAAAGAAACGATGCGTCATTGCGGGGCAGAAGGTGTTCTTATGAGCGGAAGCGGACCCACTGTATTTGCGCTCATTGAGCATGAGCAAAAAGCGCATCGCATTTATAATGGTCTAAAAGGATTTTGCCCGGAAGTGTTCGTCGTTCGGATTCTCGGCAAAAGACATTGAACAAAAACGAATGAAAGTGATATATTCTCAATAGAACATTCGTTTATTATTGAAGATGTGAAGGAGAATCCGTATGAAAATTCGTAGAAGTGGTCGTCTCGTCGATATGACCCGTTATTTACTTGATCATCCGCATCAGCTTGTCTCGTTGTCGATGTTTTCAAGTCGCTATAAAGCTGCAAAATCATCGATTAGTGAAGATTTAGTCATCGTCAGTGAAATGTTGTCCCATGATGGCATCGGAAAACTCGTGACTGTGCCGGGTGCGGCAGGTGGGGTGATGTTTATTCCAGGTTGGAGTAAAGAGAAATCACTTGAGATGATTGATACGCTTTGCGATCAACTATCAAAACCAGAGCGCCTCCTACCAGGGGGGTATCTGTATCTAACCGATGTGTTAGGTAACCCAAGTCAAGTAAAACCGATGGGGCAGGTCTTCGCATCTGTTTTCGCCGACCGAAAAGTTGATGTGGTCATGACCATTGCGACAAAAGGGATTCCAATCGCCTACGCTGTGGCTGAGCAATTAGGGGTTCCGTTTGTGATCGTTCGTTCGGATAGCCGTGTTACAGAAGGATCGACCGTCAGTATCAACTACGTATCAGGTTCATCGAAAGCGATCCGTACGATGGCGCTCGCACGTCGCAGTTTGCCACGCGGCGCGAACGTGCTCTTAATCGATGACTTCATGAAGGCCGGAGGAACGATCCGTGGAATGATGAGTCTCTTGAATGAATTTGAGGCGAATCTTGCGGGTGTCGGTGTCTTGATGGAAGCGGAAGGCGCTGAGAAGAAGATGGTGAGTGAGTACGTCAGCTTGATGAAATTGACAAACGTTGACCCGGACGAAGGGCTTGTCACCATTTCACGGGGGAATGTGGAACAATTCCTAAAATGATTGGCAAAATTTTGATTTCGTTTTATGATTAGAGGGTATACAGTTACCAATATATAATCATGACGTTCGTTTGAAACCAACTGAACCTTACAGAAGACCACACCATGGCGTAGACAACGATGAAAAGGGGATGCGAAACATGCAGATCACAGACGTAAAAATTCGCAAAGTCGCGACGGAAGGCAGAATGAAAGCGTTGGCCTCAATCACACTTGACCATGAATTCGTTGTACATGACCTTCGAATCATCGAAGGAAGTAGCGGTCTATTTGTCGCCATGCCGAGCAAACGGACACCAGAAGGTATTTTTCGGGATATCGCGCATCCGATTAACGGGGAGATGCGACAGAAGGTCGAAGCAGCTGTATTGGAAACCTATTCCAATATGAGCGCGGATGTCCTTGACCCACAACATATGTCGTATGGCACACATGAGTGACAAGAACAGCGGGTAGGGTGTCTTCCGCTGTTTTTTTGCGTTTCAATGGTTAAGGAACGGTACAGCTATTGAAACAAGGGCATGGTTTCGATATAGTAGAAACGGTGTAAATAGGATTTAGTTGTAACTATACAGACCAATCACAGCTGTTGTGAGATAGGAGCGAATCAAGAATGGAGCGTTTTGCAGTCATTTTGGCAGCAGGAAAAGGAACGCGAATGAAGTCAAAGCTTTATAAAGTACTTCATCCGGTTCTCGGAAAACCAATGGTCGAGCACGTTGTCGATCAGTTAGACCAAATCGGTGTCAGTCGTCAAATCGTAATCGTTGGCCATGGGGCGGAAGCGGTACAAGATACACTCGGCACACGAGTGGAATATGCAGTCCAAGAAGAACAACTTGGAACAGGGCATGCTGTTCAAATGGCAGAAGCAGAGCTTGCTGGTAAAGCCGGGGCGACACTTGTCGTCTGTGGAGATACACCGTTACTAACGGCAGAAACGTTGGAAGCCCTTCTCGCTCATCATGAAGCACAACAAGCGAAAGTTACAGTGCTGACTGCAATTGCAGACGACGCGACAGGATACGGTCGTGTCGTTCGTGGTGAAGATGGGAACGTGACGAAAGTCGTTGAGCATAAAGATGCTTCTGAGACAGAGCTTGCCATCCATGAAATCAATACGGGAACGTATGTGTTCGATAACGAGTTATTGTTCGACGCGCTCAAACAAGTCGGAAACAATAACGCGCAAGGCGAATACTACTTGCCTGACGTCATCTCGATTGCAAAAGAAGCGGGCGAAGTCGTCGCAGCGCATACAGCGCCAACGTTTGATGAGACAATCGGGGTCAATGACCGCGTTGCCTTGTCACAAGCGGAAGCAATCATGCGCAAACGTACGAACGAACGTCTCATGCGTGAAGGGGTCACATTCATGGACCCGGCATCGACATACATTTCTCCAGATGTGGTAATTGGTTCGGATACGATCATCTATCCGGGCACGGTCATCCTTGGGAAGACGATCATTGGTTCGGAATGTGTCATCGGACCGAACTCAGATATCCGCAACAGTGTGATTGAAGACCATGCCGTCGTGCGCCAGTCTGTCGTGACAGATAGCAAAATCGGTGAAGCGGCTCAGGTCGGACCGTTCGCTCACTTGCGTCAACAAGCTGTACTTGGTGCAAACACACGCATCGGCAACTTCGTTGAGATTAAAAAATCGTCGTTTGGCGATGGTGCGAAAGCTTCCCACTTGAGCTATATCGGGGATGCGTCAATCGGCGAACGTGTCAACTTAGGTTGTGGATCGATCACGGTGAACTATGACGGCAAGAACAAGTTCGAGACAGTCGTGGAAGACGATGCGTTCGTCGGCTGTAACGTCAACTTGATTGCCCCTGTAAAAGTCGGAAAAGGTGCGATTGTCGCAGCTGGATCGACGATTACGAACGATGTACCAGAAGAGGCGCTTGCGATTGCACGTGAACGCCAAACGAATAAAGAAGGCTATACAAAACGATAACTTGCTGCCAATCATTATGGAAAACGATGGAGGAGAATCCTAAACATGTCTACTGTATACGAACGAGAAATTCGTCTATTTAGCTTAAACTCGAACCGCCCGCTTGCTGAAGAAATCGCGAAAGAAATCGGTGTCCCGCTCAGCGATTGCCAAGTCAAACGTTTCAGCGACGGTGAACTCTATATCAACATCGAGGAAAGTGTTCGTGGAGATGATGTGTATGTCATCCAATCAACAAGCTCACCTGTAAACGAAACGCTCATGGAGTTACTCGTTATGATCGATGCACTGAAACGTGCTTCCGTCCGTACGATTAACATCGTGATGCCGTATTATGGGTACGCACGTCAAGACCGTAAAGCACGCTCACGTGAGCCGATTACAGCGAAACTTGTCGCTGACCTTTTGACGGTGGCAGGCGCGACACGTGTCATCACAATGGACTTGCATGCAGCGCAAATCCAAGGATTCTTCAATATTCCGGTTGACCAATTACTCGGTGTGCCGCTCATCTCGACTTACTTCGAAACAGAAGAGTTTCAAGCGAAAGATATCGTGGTCGTTTCTCCAGATCACGGTGGCGTGACACGCGCACGTAAATTGGCAGAACGTTTGAAAGCGCCGATTGCCATCATCGACAAGCGCCGCCCGAAAGCAAACGTCGCCGAAGTCATGAACATCGTCGGCAGTGTCGAAGGGAAAACAGCTATTCTGATCGACGACATCATCGATACAGCAGGTACGATCACACTTGCGGCGGATGCCATCGTCGAAGCAGGTGCGAAAGAAGTATATGCGTCTTGTACGCATCCAGTCCTTTCTGGTCCAGCGATGGAGCGTATCGACAATTCATCAATCAAAGAATTGGTTGTGTTAAATACAATCGATTTGACGGGTCGTCCATGCTCAAGCAAAATCAAGCAAATGTCGGTTGCCCATTTACTTGGGGAAGCGATCATGCGCGTCCACGAGCACAAATCGGTCAGTACTCTATTCGATTAAAAAAACGAGGCCCGGAGGCATTCGCCTTTGGGCTTTTTTGTTCAGGAGGTAATGATATGAAATGCATCGTCGGTCTCGGGAACCCCGGGAAAAAGTTTGAGATGACCAGACATAACGTTGGATTTTTGGCGATTGACCGTCTCGCCGAAAAGCATGGCATCTCGTTGAATGAAGCGAAGTTTAATGCCCTTATGGGAACGGGAAGAATCAATGGTGAGCGTGTTGTACTCGTGAAACCGTTGACGTACATGAATTTATCGGGTGAAGCCGTCCGTCCCATTTTAGATTATTATAAAATTGAGATTGACGATTTATTAGTGATTTATGACGATTTAGATATGGTGCCTGGTAAGCTTCGTTTCCGTCCGAAAGGGAGCGCGGGTGGTCATAATGGCATCAAATCACTCATCCAACATTTAGGAACGGCTGAATTCAAACGATTAAAGCTCGGAATCGGACGTCCACCACACCCGATCAAAGTTGTGGACTGGGTGTTGATGAACTATCGTAAAGACGAGTTGCCGGAATTGAACGAAACACTCGACCACGCCGTAACCGCAGCCACTGATTTTGTAGACACAGATTGGCTGGCGCTGATGAATCGATACAACTAAAGGGTCATTGCACCCTTTTTTGTCGTATGAGTTGGAGGAAAACAAATGAATGCTTTAGAAAGATTTATGGTGTCACTACCTGAAACGAATGTCATTCGTGAAAGACTTCAAAAAGTGGAACGTCAATTAGTGACGGGACTGACGACTAGCGCGAAAGCTCTCGTCCTCGCCGGACTTGTGAAATCGTCATCGAGACGTCTCGTCGTCGTGACACACAATATGTATCAAGCACAAAAAATGTTCGATCAACTGGAATCTCTCATTGGCCCGGACAAAACGCTCTTATATCCGATCGATGAAACGTTAGCTGGAGAATTGTCACTAACGTCCAGTCCTGAGCTGTTGGCAGCTCGCATCGATGCGCGTACCCGTCTCCTTGACCAAACAGGAGGCGTTGTTGTCGTTCCACTCGGTGGATTGCGACGCTATATGCCAAGTCCGAATGCGTGGCAGGATAGTCGTGTCATGTTGAAGCCGGGAAGTGATCTTGATTTAGCACACTTTTCGAAGCAATTGACGGGAATGGGGTATGAACGGACGGCGACAGTGACGACGCCTGGCGAATTTTCCGTACGAGGCAGTATTTTGGACGTCTACCCCCTCACGGAAGCACGTCCGTACCGGATCGACTTATTCGATACCGAAATCGACTCGATTTTTACGTTTGATGCGGAAACACAACGTTCACTCGGTGTAGTGGGAGAAGTGTGTATCACACCTGCGACCGAGTTTATCGCAACAGAGGAACAACTGAAACAAGCGGGAAGTGCGCTTCGGAAGCAATATGACCGAACGGTGGAATTGATTGAGAACGAAGTGATTCGACAAGCTCTTGAAGAAGGTGTTGTGACGGACATCGAACGGCTTGAGCGAGGCGATTTTCCAGATAAAGTCGGAAAATATTCGCCGATTCTCTATAAATCGACACTCCTTGATTATGTAGGTGATGAGGCTGTTTTGATTCTAGATGAAGTGGCGCGAATCGATGACGCGGCGGATGTACAGGACAGAGAAGAAGCGGAGTGGTTCTCTTCACTCATCGAAAAAGGAGAAGCCGTCAGCAATTACACGCTCGCCGTCCCGATGCATAAGGTGTTTCGTAGTTTGAAGCAAGTGGCGTTCTCGTTACTCCCGTCCCGTCGATCGGGCATTCCGGAGAGTGACACCGTCCATTTGAGCTGTCGTCCGCTACCGGCGTTCCACGGTCAGATGCATTTGTTGAAGCAGGAAGTCGAGCGATGGCAGCAAAATGATCAACGTATTGTCGTGCTTGCGGGCGATAAATCACGTGCCGATAAGATCGAAGCGTTGCTTTCCGACTACGGCATTGCCTCGACATTCACGAATGTCGATGGAGAATTAGAACCGAGACGTGTATCGGTCATCATCGGTCAAATCGAAGGGGGATTCGAACTGTCGACGAGCCGTCTCGTCGTCGTATCAGAAGAAGAGTTGTTCAAGCGTGTGACGAAACGAAAACGTCAGACGAAGAATTTGACGAACGCGGAACGAATCAAGAGTTACCAAGAACTGAAGCCGAACGATTATGTCGTTCACGTTCACCACGGAATCGGGAAGTATCTTGGGATTAAAACGATTGAGGTCGGCGGGATTCACCAAGATTACCTGCACCTCGTCTATGCGGGCGATGACGCCCTCTACGTGCCGGTCGACCAAATCGACCTCGTCCAAAAATATGTCGGTGCCGAAGGAAAAGAACCAAAGATTTATAAACTTGGCGGCACGGAATGGAAGAAAGTAAAATCAAAGGTTGCCAAATCGGTTGAAGACATTGCGGATGAACTCATTAAACTGTACGCGGCACGAGAGGCTTCGGTCGGGTTTGCATTTCCACCAGATGACGAAGAGATGGATCAGTTTGAATCATCCTTCCCTTATGCCGAAACAGAGGACCAGGTCCGTTCGATTGCAGAAATCAAGGCGGATATGGAACGCTCGCGTCCGATGGATCGCCTTTTATGTGGAGATGTCGGATACGGGAAGACGGAAGTGGCAATCCGGGCTGCGTTCAAAGCGGTGCTCGCCGGCAAACAAGTAGCCTTTCTTGTCCCGACGACCGTCCTCGCCCAACAGCATTATGAAACGATGCTCGAGCGGTTCAGCGAATTTCCAATCAACGTATCGGTCATGAGTCGTTTCCGTTCGAAGAGTGAGATGACTGCGACGAAGAAGGGTTTGAAAGAAGGTACCATTGACATCGTCGTTGGGACACACCGCGTGTTATCAAAAGACGTGACATTCGCCAACCTCGGTCTCGTCATCATCGATGAAGAACAACGGTTCGGCGTCAAACATAAAGAACGTCTAAAACAGTTGAAGACGAACATCGATGTCCTCACGTTGACGGCAACACCGATTCCACGGACACTGCATATGTCGATGATTGGAATTCGTGACTTATCCGTCTTAGAAACACCACCGGAGAATCGCTATCCTGTCCAAACATACGTTATGGAATATGACGGCATCGTCTTGCGTGAAGCGCTCGAGCGTGAACTCGCTCGCGGGGGACAGGCGTTCTTCCTCTATAATCGTGTCGAAGGAATCGAACGGAAAGCAGAAGAGATCCGGGCCTTACTGCCAGATGCACGAATTGCTACGGCGCACGGGCGCATGACGGAAAGTGAGCTCGAGAGCCAGTTGATCAGCTTCCTTGAAGGTGAGGCGGATATTTTAGTCTCAACGACAATTATCGAGACGGGAATCGACATTCCAAACGTCAACACCCTCATCGTTCATGATGCGGACAAGATGGGGCTGTCTCAGCTTTATCAACTCCGCGGTCGTGTCGGACGTTCGAATCGAATCGCCTATGCGTACTTCACATATCGGAAGGATAAGCGCTTGACGGAAGTGGCAGAAAGTCGTCTTCAGGCCATCAAAGAGTTCACGGAGCTTGGTAGCGGATTTAAGATTGCGATGCGCGACCTATCGATTCGCGGAGCGGGGAACTTGCTTGGTGCACAACAGTCCGGATTCATCGATTCGGTCGGTTTCGATTTGTACTCGCAAATGCTTTCTGAAGCCATCGAAGAACGGAAAGATCGAATGCGTGGACAAGCGAAACAAGTTGTCTTTAAACCGGAGATTACTTTCCAAGCGGATGCCTATATTCCGGATGACTACTTGTCAGATAGTGAATTGAAGATTGAAATGTATAAACGTTTCAAATACGTGGATACGCCGAGCGCGTTGTTCGCCCTTCAAGATGAACTGATTGAGCGATTTGGCGAATTTCCGGAACCGGTCGCACTTCTCATTCAATTGACACGTTTACGTATTTATGGAGAACTGGCAAAGGTGAGTCGAATCAAGCAGACACCAGGGCGTATCGAGATTGTCTTATCGAAGGAGTCGACGACAGCGCTAGATGTATCCTCCTTCATGGAATGGACGATGCCGCTCGGTCGCAAACTCGGGGTCGGTCAAGAAGATGGTGCCTTGAAACTATCACTCAGCGGTCGGATGCCGCTAACAGAGCTCTTGAATGATGCCGATACTGTATTAGAAGAACTAATGAAGCGGTTGGTAGGCGATGCGGTCGCCAAGTAAGTTTGCGCAAGGCGTCGTTCTGTTCGCCCTTGCCGGCTACGTATCGAAACTGATCAGTTTCGCCTATCGTGTCCCGTATCAAAACTTAGCGGGGGACTTCGGGCTTTACGCCTATCAAACCGTCTATCCATTCGCTGCCATCGTGGCGTCACTTGGTATTTATGCGATGCCGGTCGTGATTGCGAAAATTGGTGTCGGTGCGAAAGGGACGAACCGAAAGTTGGAGGTGCTATGGGGAAGTTTTTACGCTCTGTTGTCATTATCCTCCCTTCTTGTCGTCACGGTATGGCTGTTCGCCCCGACTCTCGCGAAGTGGCTCGGAGATGAGCAGTTGGCTCCTGCGCTACGCGTGATTAGTTTGAGTTATTTACTCATGCCGGCGTCAGCCGTGTTGCGCGGCGCATTTCAATCGAGAGATGACTTGCGACCGAGCGCATGGTCACAAGTGCTCGAGAACTTTGTCCGCGTGACGGTCATGTTGACGCTTTTATGGGTCGGGGTTCGTCTTGGAAAAGATGCATATGTGCTCAGTCAATACGCATATGGTGCGACACTTATCGGCGGGATTGTGGCAATTGCCTTTTTAGTTTATCGCACGCAAGGGGTCCGGATTGTGAAAGTGCGAGGCACTACTTTTAAAAGTGGACTTCGCATCTTGCTGACGACAGGATTTGCGGTCGGATTCGCCTCGCTCGGAATTTTATGGATGCAACTGGTCGATTCCTTCACCATCGTTAATTTGATGGGGGGGACGTATGATGCAAAAGTGAGCAAAGGGGTGTTCGACCGAGGATATCCACTCGTTCAGTTTGCCATTCTGTTCACGACGACCATCGGGATGGCGAATGTACCAACGCTCGTCCGTCATTATCGAGCGGGACATCTACAAAAGACGACACAGGGACTTCGTTCGATGATTCGTGTGACGACGGCGATTGCTGGCGCGGCGACCATCGGATTGATGGGAGTTATGTTTTTCTTGAACGTGGCCCTGTTTGAAGACGAATCCGGGACGAGAGCCCTTGTCTTCTTAGCGACGAGCACGTTTGCCGCCTCCTTGGCGATTGCGAGTATGACCTGTTTGCAGGCGATTGACCGGGAATGGGTAGCGGCTCGTAGTATGGTCGTTGCGATTTTAGTGAAAAGTGCGGTAAACGCATGGCTCGTCCCGAGTTACGGAATTGAAGGCGCGGCAATCGGGACATCGATTGGATTTTTCGCTATGGCATTTTATAACTTTCGGGCGCTCGATCGCTCAATCCCGCTCGGCTCGTTTCGGTCGAAACACTATAAGTCACTATGGAAAGCGCTTGTTCCCATGCTGATTCTCGTTGCCGTGTTAAACTGGCTAGGTCAGGAATGGATTCATTCAAGAGTGGATGCCTTCGGATGGTTAATCGTTATGGTATGTAGCGGAGCTGTCCTCTATATATGGAGATTATCGAGCACACGAATGTTGTCAGTTTCTGAATGGGAGCTGATTCCGTTTGGCAGTCGTCTACTCGGTATGTTTGAAAAAAAGGAGAACTAATATGGGTTATACAATCACGGTGGTCGGACTCGGGTCCGGTGAGTTGAATCAATTACCGCTCGGGGTGTACCGCCATTTAAAACAGCAACCGCTCGTTTGGTTGCGCACGAAAGAACACCCGGTCGTTCAAGAGTTAGAGTCGGAGGGACTCGTATTCGAGTCATTTGATTCAATTTATGAATCGAGCGATACGTTTGAGGCGGTGTACAATCAAATTGTCGATACATTATTGAATAAAAGTGAAGAAATGGCCATTACGTATGCTGTACCGGGTCATCCGTTCGTTGCAGAACGCACGGTTGAGTTACTAGTAGAACGCGGAGCCGACCTTCATGTGCTCGGAGGACAAAGTTTCCTCGATGCTATGTTCCAGGCGCTTCGAATCGATCCGATCAATGGATTTCAACTGCTCGATGCGACTGCACTCGATCTTGAACGTTTGCAGGTGACTCAACATGTGCTCATCGGACAAGTGTACGATGGATTCGTGGCGGGAGATGTCAAAGTTCAACTGATGGAACGATATCCGGATGAACATCCTGTCACCCTTGTGACAGCTGCAGGCACGACACAGGAACGAATCGAGCACGTTCCGTTATTCGAGATGGACCGGATAGCGGAAGTGAATAACTTGACGACGCTCTATGTTCCGCCGCTCACTGATGAATCGTATTTAGCGAAGGATTTTGCGACACTCAAACAAATCATTGCCACACTACGTGGACCAGATGGTTGTCCGTGGGACCGTAAGCAAACACACGAATCTCTTCGCAAATATCTACTGGAGGAATCGTACGAGTTAATTGAAGCGATCAATGCAGAAGATGACGACGCAATCATAGAAGAACTCGGCGATGTGTTGCTACAAGTCATGTTGCATGCCCAAATCGGAGAGGATGAAGGCTATTTCGATATTCGTGACGTAATCGGTTCAATCAGTGAGAAGATGGTGCGCCGTCATCCGCATGTCTTTGGAGAAGTCACCGTTGAAAATGCCTCTGACGTTGTGAAAAACTGGAACACGATTAAACAAGCGGAAAAAGGGGAAAAGAAACAATCGCATCTCGATGGTGTTCTCATCGACCAACCTTCATTGATGCGAGCGGAGCAACTTCAAAAGAAAGCGGCTCACGTCGGATTTGAGTGGGATGATGTATCCGGTGCCTTCGAAAAACTTGAAGAAGAGTTGAAGGAGTGGCATGAAGAACTAAGCGATGAATCAGAGCTTGGGGACGTATTGTTCTCCATCGTGAACATCGCACGATATGTCGGGCTAAATGCCGAGCAAGCATTAGAACAGACGAACCGAAAGTTCAAACGTCGATTCGAGTACATGGAAGCGAAGGGTGACCTTCAACAGATGACACTTGAACAGATGGATGCGCTTTGGAACGAGGCAAAGGAGAAAGGTTTATGAGACTAGATAAGTTTTTAAAAGTGTCACGTCTAATCAAGCGACGTACGTTGGCAAAAGAAGTAGCGGATCAAGGACGGATTCAGTTGAACGGGCAGGTTGCCAAGGCGAGTACAGAAGTAAAAGTCGGAGATGAATTACAAATTCGCTTCGGGAATAAACTCGTCACAGTCGTCATTGACTCAATCGCAGAACACGCCCGTAAAGAAGATGCGAAGGAAATGTATCGTTTACTTAAAGAAGAGAAGATGGACGGTAGTATCAACACGTAAAAAAAAGTATACTTAGTGTATTAAGAGGAGGAGGATGAGGCGATGAACGGACGTAATCCGATGGATCGACAACGGCGCATTCGAGCGTTAGATGAGCGTAGAGAACAGCTGGAAAAAGATACACATCGTCGACGAGTTCATCTTCGACGTCGCTTGGCGGCAGCCTCACTTCTCTTTCTATTTGTCATGGTATTGATTGGACAGAGTTACTTCTCGAAAGTGGGATATGTATCGGATCAACAACAAGCTTATGCACAAGCGAAAGTGGAATTGCGGGAGCAACAAGCCGAACAGGACGAATTGAAAGAGCAAGCGGAACGTTTACAGGATGAGGATTATATCGCGAACTTGGCGCGAAACGAGCTCCTTTTCTCTAAAGATGGCGAGATTATTTTCTACTTCTCCCCTGAGGAATAAGTTGGTTCGTTGACCGTTAGGGAAACGACTCGTATAATTGTAAAGAATCAATCAAAAAAGGAGTACATTATTTTATGTCAATTGAAGTAGGAAGCAAGGTACAAGGTAAGGTTACAGGGATTACGCATTTCGGAGCGTTCGTCGAGCTCCCAAATGGCAAGACAGGATTAGTACACATCAGTGAAGTGGCAGACTCTTACGTCAAAGACATTAACGAAGTGTTGACAGTCGGTCAGGAAGTCACGGTAAAAGTGTTGAACGTCGAAAATGATGGGAAAATCGGGTTGTCCATCAAAAAAGCAGTCGATCGTCCTGTAAGTGAACGTCCTGAGCGTCCTGAACGTCCAGCTGGTGAGCGTTTCTCTCGTGGTCCACGTCCAGGTGGCCCAGGTCAAGGCGGTCCACGCGGTGGCGGTGGTCCACGCGGTGGCGGCCCACGTGGTGGTGGTCGTCGTGAACAACGCCGTGAGCCAGAAACGTTTGATACGTTGATGAGCAAGTTCTTGAAAGATAGCGACGAGCGTCTTTCGACGTTGAAACGTCAAACAGACTCAAAACGCGGTGGACGCGGAGCCAAGCGCGGGTAATCCTTCGTATACCAATTAGCTTCTACTCGTAACCATATAGGTCTTGAATAAGACGAGCCATGAACATTTTCGTTCATGGCTTTTTTTCTGTGTAAAAAAATTATGAAAAAGAACTAAAATGGTTGCTTTTTTTCGAAGAAGGGGGCAAAATAAGGAACATGAAAAATAGTTATGTTTTATAAGTGAAGGTGGAGAGAAAAATGAATGGATGGAAACTGTGGACGGCGGAGTGGCGGAGTATCTTTAAGAACCCACATGTGTTGGTTCCGATTCTCGCAGTCGCGCTCGTACCGTTAATGTATGCCGGTATGTTCTTATGGGCCTTTTGGGATCCGTACGGACAGATGAAAGATTTACCGGTCGCCATCGTCAATGAAGACAAAGGGGCATCGTTTGAAGGGGAGTCGCTAGAGGTCGGGAATGACCTCATCGACAAGCTACTGGATTCAGAGGCCTTCGAGTTTGTCGAGACGACAAAGAAAGAAGCAGAATCTGGACTGAAAGACCATGATTACTACATGGCCATTGAGATTCCAGAAGATTTTTCGGAGAAAGCGACGACCGCTCTAGATGAACATCCGGAGCGATTGGAGCTCAAGTATATTGCGAACGAATCGTATAACTTCCTAGCCGCTCAAATCGGCGGTTCTGCAATGGAACAAGTCAAAGCAGAGCTTTCTACCGAAGTTTCGAAACAGTACGTCAGTGCATTGAAAGATGGATTGAACGATGTGGCTGATGGACTCGGTGATGCTGCGGACGGTGCAACGAAACTTGCGGACGGTTCAACGTCAGCGAAAGACGGTGCTGTCAAATTAGCAGATGGAACAAAACTATTAGCTTCGAAACAGCGCGAGCTCGCAGACGGGGCAAGTCAGCTAAATGATGGAATAACTCAGTTAGCCGACGGCTCATCTGAACTTGCGGATGGAACGAAACTACTCGCTTCGAAACAGCGTGAGCTCGCTAATGGAGCAAGCCAGCTAAACGACGGAGTGGCTCAATTGGCTGACGGATCTGCCGCGCTCGCTGACGGTAGTCAGCAAGTGTACAGTGGATCGGCCTCTCTTGCGGACGGTGTTCATCGTGTCAACGATGGCGCTTCCGCGTTGCAAGACGGAACAAGTCAACTCGTCGAAGGAACAGGTGCGTTCGCATCAAAACTAGATGAACTTCACGCGGGTGCGAAAACGTTGAATCAAGGCGTTCAAGACCTCGCTGCAGGGATCAATCGCTCGAAAGAAGGCGCATCTGCATTGAATGATGGTGCGACTCAACTTGCGGGTGCATTGACAAAAGCGAAGGATGGCAATGCGGCACTGATCGCGGGTCAGACCGAAGTCGTCAATGGAATTGGTCAAATGAAGTCTGAATTGACCACGAAGCAAGATGAGTTGATTGGACAATTAACCGCACTTGCTGAGTCGGGTCAATCCGCATCACCTGAAATGCTTCAAGCCATCGCTGCACAATTAAGCGAAGGGAAGCAAGAGACGGTGGCAGGGTTTGATCAATTAGCTGCTGGCGCGACCCAAGTGAAGGATGGACAAACATCGCTCGCTTCAGGTCTTGAGCAAGCAGAAGCGGGTGCTGGGAAACTATCAGCCGGCCTTTCTGACTTGAACACAGGTCAAACGAAATTGGCTGAAGGTGCAAACGCGCTAGCAAGCGGGTCAAGTCAAATCGAACAAGGGACGCAAACGGCGGCCGACCGTTCACAAGAACTCGTGTCAGCGAGCTCGAAACTGAACCAAGGTGCCACACAATTACAAGGTGGAACAACTGAACTCGCGACAGGAAGCGACAAGCTCGTAGCCGCAACGGGACAGCTGTCTGAAGGAAGCGAAAAACTTGCGGATGGCGCGAAGAGTGCGAGCTCTGGTACAAGTGAGTTAGCAAGTGGTGCGAATCAGTTGGCGGATGGCGGTCAAAAACTGCAATCTGGTAGCCGCGAATTGGCAGATGGCGCGAAGAGTGCCGGAGCTGGAACAAGCAAGTTGACAGATGGTGCCAATCAACTAGCGGACGGAGGACAAGAACTTTCAAACGGTAGCGGAGAACTCGCGGACGGTATGAAAGATCTTGCATCGGGTAGTGATGAACTTCGTGACGCTCTTGTAAAAGGTGCGAAAGATGCAGACATTGGTTTAACGGATGACAACGTCGAGATGATGGCGGGACCGGTATCGCTCGTCGATAACTCGATCCACGAAGTGCCGAACTATGGTACAGGATTCGCGCCGTACTTCATGTCACTCGGACTTTTCGTTGGGGCACTCCTTCTCTCGATCGTTTATCCATTATACGATCCAGCAGGACGTCCGAAGCGTAGTCTATCATGGGTATTGTCGAAATCTGGCGTCCTTGTCGTCGTCGGATTCTTACAAGCTTTGATTCTCGATGTGGCCATGATGCAACTATTAGGCCTTGAAGTGAGTGAACCATTGAAATTCCTAGGGTTCAGCTGGTTGACGAGCATCACGTTCCTCTTTATCGTGCAGCTACTCGTCACAACACTCGGAAACCCTGGACGTTTCGTGGCGATCGTCTTATTGATTTTACAATTGACGACTTCTGCCGGAACGTTCCCGCTCGAATTGATTCCAAGAGCATTGCAACCGTTCAATGCGTTACTTCCAATGACGTATACGGTTGCCGGATATAAAGAAATTCTATCAGCGGACGGTGCACAATACTTGCAGACAGCGACCATCTATTTAGCGTTTGTGGCTGCTGGATGTTTCGCATTACTATGGGCGTACTTCCGAATCGCATGGAAGAAAAAATATCGCCAAGTCGCATCAGAAGCATGATGTAAAAACAGTATAAAATCGTGTATAGTGAGGAAGACGACACTATGCACGATTTTTTTATTAAAAAAATATAAAAAAAGAATTGACACTCGGATGGTGACTGGTTATTATAGAAAATGTGCTTAGGACACAACAATAACATGGCGGTGTAGCTCAGCTGGCTAGAGCGTACGGTTCATACCCGTGAGGTCGTGGGTTCGACTCCCTCCGCCGCTACCATTTTATTTAGGCCCGTTGGTCAAGCGGTTAAGACACCGCCCTTTCACGGCGGTAACACGGGTTCGAATCCCGTACGGGTCACTTAACCTAAGCGAAAAGAAGCCATCTCAATTGAGATGGCTTCTTTTGTTATATCAAGGAGGGAATGAATGAGAAAAGTACTCGTCGCCGTGTCCGGCGGGGTTGACTCCATTGTGTTGTTAGATCGACTCGTCAAAAAGGGATGGGATGTAGCGGTAGCGCATGTTCATCATGGTCTACGTGAAGCATCGGATGAGGAGTACACGTTCGTCTCGAACGTCGCGGCATCTTATCAGATTCCGTTTCATGGAACATCTCTCGAGTTTAAGAGAGGATCACAGGCTCGTTATCGAGAAGCTAGGTACAAATTCTTTGAAGACATCATGAATGAATATGGATACGAGACGTTGGCGACGGCCCACCATGCGGATGACGAGTTGGAAACGGTGCTCATTCAACTATACCGAAACGTGCAGGAGGTCAAAGGGATCCCGGAGAGCAGACCGTTCGGTAACGGTGTATTGATTCGTCCTTTATTGAAGGAAACGAAAGAACAGTTGATCCATTATGCGCGAATGACTGGACTTGAGTGGCGAGAAGATGTGACCAATCAGGAGCGGACGTATTTACGAAATCGAATCAGACATGAAATTGTGCCACGGTTGAAAGAAATGTGGCCGAACGTGGTGCATGAAGTCAGCGAAACTGCGAAACGGGCCCGTGCCGATTGGCATGCGCGCTATGCATTATGTGAGCGTTGGATCGATGAATACGTAGTATTCGGAATGAAAGCGTTTCATGTGAAACTTGTGAATGTTGCGCGTCTATCTTCCATTGAGCGATATACGGTCGGTCGCTTGCTATCCCGTCGTTATGGGGTAGAGGTCGGTGAGGCAATCGAGAAGCTAACCGTGAGCCGAAAAGATACAGGAATCTATCATTTGACGGGAGATTGGTTCATGACGAAGCGGAATGGGGTACTTAAACTTGAACAGAACCTTAACATCAATCAACTTCCCCCGATTGAAATCGAATCGTTGCCGACAGTGATTCAATTTGGGGAGCATACGATTTCGTTATCTGTCGAAGAAGGGCAAGAAGGTATTCCGCTAGATAAAATTTCTTACCCGCTGACCGTTCGCACGATTGCACCAGGAGACCGAATGCGCTTGAACGTGGGATCGAAAAAAGTAGCACGCATTTTAATCGATGAAAAGATTGAGCGGACGATTCGCCCGACACTTCCGCTACTCGAAGACGCCTCGGGACTAATTCTCGCGATTGTCGGAGTAAGAGTTTCAGAATTTCTAGACAAGTCGGATGCGATTTGCCTACGATTAATGGTAAAATGATGATTGTGTCGAAACAGAAAGAGGAGGATTTCAAGATGTCATTAATGAACGATATGGAGAAAGTTTTAATCTCACGTGAAGAGATTCAAGAAAAGGTGAAAGAACTCGCTGGAACACTGAGCGAAGACTATAAAGAAGAGTTTCCGCTTCTCGTATGTGTATTAAAAGGTGCGATGCCGTTCATGTCCGACCTCGTCAAGGAAATGGATATCCATTTAGAGATGGACTTCATGGACGTGTCGACGTATCACGGAGGAACTTCTTCAACAGGTGAAGTAAAAATCGAGAAAGATTTAAATACATCTGTAGAAGGACGCGACATCTTGATTGTAGAAGATATTATTGATAGTGGATTGACGCTTGGTTACCTCGTCGATCTTCTTAAATACCGTAAAGCGAAGTCTGTGAAGATTGTCACGCTTCTCGACAAGCCGACAGGTCGTAAAAATGGTTTATCAGCAGACTATAGCGGTTTCGTGATTCCACACGAATTCGTTGTCGGTTACGGTCTCGATTATGAAGAGAAATATCGTAACCTTCCTTACGTCGGTGTGCTCAAACCGAGCGTTTACGGGGGCTAACGTTTTTCTTTTGAAAATGTGACGTGGTAAGATAAAGGAAATCCCCAAAGTATAGGCATATACTGAATGGGCGAGAACATCGTTTCTCGGAATAGGAGGCAGAGAATGAATCGTGCAGTGAAAAACACATTGGTTTTTGGTGTGATTTTCCTAGCCTTGATCTTGTTCCTTCAATATTTGCAGAATCCGAATAGTCAGAGTGAAACGCTCTCGTATTCGAAATTCCTACAATATGTGGAAGATGATCGGATTGAGACGGCAACCGTACAAGAAATCCCGGGGGCTATCTCGATTACAGGCGATCTTACAGGAGATGAAGACCAGCGTTATGAAACAAACATTCCAGCGAACGAAGCGGAATATGCGGATGTATTAACGCAGCTTCGTGCGAATACGGATATTCAAATCGAGGAGGCTGAATCGAACAGTAGTTGGTTCAGCATTGTCTTCGCGATTTTACCGTTCATTATCATCTTCATCTTGTTCTTCTTCTTGTTGAACCAGGCGCAAGGTGGTGGCGGTGGTGGTCGTGTGATGAACTTCGGAAAATCGAAGGCGAAACTATACGACCAAGAAAAACGTCGCGTCACATTCAAAGATGTGGCTGGGGCGGACGAAGAGAAGCAAGAACTCATTGAAGTCGTTGAATTCTTGAAAGATCCTCGCAAATTCTCGAAACTCGGCGCACGTATTCCAAAAGGGGTCTTACTCGTTGGTCCTCCAGGGACAGGTAAAACACTCTTGGCTCGTGCGGTAGCCGGTGAAGCCGGTGTTCCGTTCTTCTCGATCTCAGGTTCGGACTTCGTTGAGATGTTCGTCGGGGTCGGGGCGTCACGTGTTCGTGACTTGTTCGAAAACGCGAAAAAGAATGCACCATGTATCATCTTCATCGATGAAATTGATGCGGTCGGTCGCCAACGTGGTGCCGGTCTCGGTGGTGGACACGATGAACGTGAACAAACATTGAACCAACTCCTTGTTGAGATGGATGGATTCAGTGATAACGAAGGGATCATCATGGTTGCGGCGACAAACCGTCCGGATATCCTTGACCCAGCCCTCCTTCGTCCAGGTCGTTTTGACCGTCAAATCACGGTCGATCGTCCGGATGTCAAAGGACGCGAAGAAGTACTGAAAGTCCATGCACGCAACAAGCCACTCGATTCGACGGTAGACTTGAAGTCGATCGCACAACGTACGCCTGGTTTCTCTGGAGCAGACTTAGAGAACCTCTTGAACGAAGCGGCACTCGTTGCGGCACGTTCGAACCGTACAGCCGTTTCAGTGGTTGATGTGGAAGAAGCGATTGACCGTGTCATCGCCGGTCCTTCGAAGAAGAGCCGCATTATCTCGGAAAAAGAGCGCAACATTGTTGCATATCACGAAGCAGGTCACACAATCATCGGTCTCGAGCTTGAGAATGCGGATGAAGTACACAAAGTGACGATCGTTCCACGCGGAAACGCGGGCGGATATGTCGTCATGCTTCCGAAAGAAGATCGTTACTTCATGACAAAACCAGAACTCGAAGACAAGATTGTCGGTCTTCTTGGTGGGCGCGTCGCTGAAGATGTCATCTTTGGTGAAGTGTCGACCGGGGCGAGCAATGACTTCCAACGTGCGACTGGTATCGCACGTAAGATGGTCATGGATTACGGGATGAGTGATAAACTCGGACCGCTCCAACTCGGTTCAAACCATGGCGGACAAGTCTTCCTTGGTCGCGATTTCCAGACAGAGCAGAACTACTCCGATGCGATCGCGCAAGAAATCGATTTGGAGATTCGAGACATCATCAATCGCTGTTACGCGAAAGCGAAACAGATTTTGACAGAACGTCGCGAAGATCTCGAACTCGTTGCGAAGACGTTGCTTGATGTCGAAACGCTCGACTCGAAACAGATTCGTCATTTGATCAAGACACGCGAATATCTCCCGCATGAGCCGGAAGAGGACGTGGATGCGGACGATGCAGCGAAGAAAGATGAGGCAGCCGTTCAACACGGTCAAGTCGTCGATCAACCTGAAGTTGTCCAGGACAGCCAGCCGGATGTCGTACCTGAAGGCGATAAGCCAGAAGCGACACCGACAGAACGTCCGAATAACGAATCACGTTAATGAATAAGACGAATGCCCTTCACGAGGCATTCGTCTTTTTTCGTGTTATAATTCGAGCGAACTGCAATTGACAACAAAGTGAGGAACTATATCATGATTTTAGTGATTGATGTTGGAAATACAAATATTGTTCTCGGGATGTACGATGGAGATCATCTCGTACACCATTGGCGCATCTCAACCGATCGTACAAAAACAACGGACGAATACGGCATGTTGGTGAAATCGCTATTCGACCATTCGAACGTCTCGTTCGATCAAGTCGAAGGTGTCATCTTATCTTCTGTCGTACCTCCTGTTATTTTCCCACTTGAACAAATGTCACAACGATACTTCAATGTACGTCCAATCGTTGTGGGACCAGGTGTGAAGACAGGGTTGGACATTCACGTCGAGAATCCTCGCGAAGTCGGGGCCGACCGAATTGTCAACGCGGTAGCAGGGATCGCCAAATATGACGGTCCGCTCATAATTGTTGATTTTGGAACGGCAACCACGTATTGTTACATCGATGAGAAACGTCGTTACCATGGCGGAATCATCTCACCGGGTATCATGATCTCAGTGGAGGCACTCTATCAGCGTGCCGCTAAACTACCTCGAATTGAATTGGCGACCCCGCCGACAGTCATTGGAAAGAACACGATTCAAGCGATGCAGTCCGGAACGTATTACGGGTATGTGGCCCAAGTGGATGGTATTGTGAATCGAATGAAGCGCGAAGTCGGTGAAGCGACCGTCATTGCGACGGGCGGGCTGGCACGATTGATCAGTGAACATGCAGAGACGATCGACCATGTGGATTCGTTCCTGACACTCGAAGGCCTTCGCCTCATTTATGAGCGCAATCAAAAGTAAACTAAAGGAGTTAAATCATATGATTCATACAGAACAACAAGCATTACTCGACCAGATGAAAGATGACTATCTCGTTCGTGCCCTCGGTTTTAACGGAGAGGTTCGTGCCTTTGCTGCACGTACGACAAAAACGGTATATGAGACGCAACTTCGTCACCAGACGACACCGGTTGCTTCAGCTGCCCTCGGACGGACGATGACAATCGGCTCGATGATTGGAGCGATGCAAAAAGGTGCAGCGCGCGTCACGCTTAAAGTAGAAGGTGATGGTCCAATCGGGAAAATCATCGTGGACGCAGATACAGCAGGAGATGTCCGTGGATACGTATCGTACCCGCGTGTCGACGGCGGAACATTCGTCAACGAACAAGGGATGACGAAGTTGAAAGTCGGTGAAGCTGTCGGGAAAGGAACGATCTCCGTCATCAAAGACTTAGGATTGAAAGACTATGTCGGAGGATCTTCAGAGATTCAAACAGGCGAAATCAGTGAAGACTTCACATACTACTTCGCGACATCTGAACAAGTGCCATCCGTCGTCGGAGCAGGTGTCCTCGTCTTACCGGAAGACGAATCCATTCTTGCTGCAGGCGGAATCATCGTCCAGTTACTTCCGAATGCATCTGAAGAGACGGTTCAAGCGCTCGAAACAGCGCTTCAAACGTTCCCACCCGTATCTGTCCTAATCGGGGAAGAAAAAACACCAGAAGAAATGCTTCAACTACTCCTTGGTGACAGCCTCGATGTCCTCGACACGAACCCGATCCAGTTCAACTGCACATGCAGTCGTGAACGAATGGAAAGCGCCATTATCGGTCTCGGAAAAGAAGAGATTCGTCAGATGATTGAAGAAGATGGCGGAGCCGAGGCAGTTTGCCATTTCTGTGGTGAAAAGTATCATTTCTCAGCTGAACAGTTAGAGACGATGAAAGGACAGGCGCAATCGTAAGCAACGTTCCAAATTGCATATTTTCAATTCGATAGGGTATGATAACAATATCGGAATAGTCGGAATTATGAAGGAGGAAATGGAATGCGAATCGTAAACTCAGTAACAGACTTGATTGGAAAGACCCCAATTGTGAAATTGAATGGGATGACTGGACCAGAGGATGCCAACGTGTATCTGAAGCTCGAATATATGAATCCAGGATCAAGCGTCAAAGATCGGATTGCCCTTGCCATGATCGAAGCGGCTGAAAAAGATGGTATCTTGAAGCCGGGTGATACCCTCATCGAGCCGACAAGCGGGAACACAGGTATCGGTCTCGCCATGGTTAGTGCCGCAAAAGGATATAAGGCCATTCTCGTCATGCCTGAGACGATGAGCATGGAACGCCGAAACCTCCTTCGTGGATATGGAGCCGAACTCATTTTAACCCCAGGACCTGAAGGGATGGGTGGTGCGATTCGTCGCGCCACGGAAGAAGCAGAGAAACATGGCTACTTCCTTCCGCAACAATTCAACAACGCAGCCAACCCGAACGTCCACGAAATGACGACGGGACCTGAGATTGTCGAGGCGTTTGAAGAATCAGGACTTTCTGTGGACGCACTCATTGCGGGTGTCGGGACAGGCGGTACCATTACCGGTGCAGGTAAAGTCGTGAAGGCGAAGTACCCGGACGTCAAAATTTTAGCCGTTGAACCGGTCGATTCACCTGTCTTATCAGGCGGGAAGCCGGGACCTCACAAGATTCAAGGGATTGGGGCTGGATTCGTTCCATCAATCCTCGACACAGAGATTTATGAAGGCGTTCTTCAAATCACGACAGAGCAAGCGTTTGAGTACGCTCGCCAAGCGGCACGTACGAATGGTGTCCTCGGTGGGATTTCTTCAGGGGCCGCCATTGCAGCGGCACTTGATACGGCGAAACGCCTCGGTAAAGGGAAAAACGTATTGGCGATTATCCCGTCAAACGGAGAACGTTACTTGAGCACACCGCTTTATCAATTTGATGAAGAATCAAACGAAAGTCGCGTATAACAATTCAGGCAGTAATCGAGAGACATTCTCTTTCGGTTGCTGCCTTTTCTTGTGTACAATAAAAGGCATGAATGAATAGACGGAGGAATGACCAGTGAGATCGACAGCGTTCAGAACGAAGCGGATGACGAAAGAAAAGATGTATGAGGCATATATGACGTTGACGGCAGACCAGCCGTACCATGCATGGCTAGAAAGTGGAAGGGCGGGACGATATACGATTGCGGGAATCGAACCGTTCGGTCGCTTCCATGTAAAAGATGGTGTCGGTCTTTTACATGTGGGGGATACAACTGAAACGATGTATGGGAAACCACTCGAGTTGGTCAGTGAAGTTCGACAACGTTTTGAGGCTGAACGACCGGAAGGGGCACCCCCCTTCTTCGGTGGCATGATCGGGTATGTCAGCTATGACGTGGCTCGAACGATTGAACGACTCCCTGATCAGGCAGAGGATGATTTATCGACGCCGGACGTCTCGTTTCTTTTGTTTGACGAAGTGGCTGTGTTCGACGAGGAGAGTTCGACCCTTTACTTGATGGTCACGGCAGAGGGTGATGCTGAACGTAAAGCGGATCGATTGGCAGCCATGTGGAACGTCGAATCCCATTTTGCATTCAAGCCGACGGTACATGAATCTGTCGAGCGTTTGCGTTCCATGTCTCAGGACGAATTTGTGGAGGCGGTCAAGCGGATTCAGTCATATATTGTGGAAGGGGACGTGTTCCAAGTGAACTTGAGCGTTCGTCAGTCCGAACCGCTTCTCGCTGACCCGCGTCGAGTATATGATACGTTGCGTCAAATGAATCCATCTCCTTATATGGGCTATTTCGTGGATGACGCTTTGACGATGGTCTCCGCTTCACCAGAGCTGTTGCTTGAAAAACACGGAACCGACATTTCGACACGCCCGATCGCGGGTACGCGTCCACGTGGCAAAGATGATGTGGAAGACTTGGAGTTGGCGAACACATTGCTTGAAAACGAGAAAGAGCGGGCCGAACACGTCATGCTCGTCGATCTTGAACGGAACGACCTCGGCAAGGTGGCGGCATATGGAAGTGTACACGTCGATGAATTGATGGTGATTGAGAAGTACTCACACGTACAACATATCGTCTCGAACGTACGTGGCACGATTCGCGAAGACATATCAGGAGCCGAAGCACTGGCAGCGATGTTCCCAGGTGGCACGATCACCGGAGCTCCGAAAATCCGGACGATGGAAATTATCGAAGAACTCGAACCAGTTCGCCGGGGATTATACACCGGGTCATATGGATGGTTAAGTTGGGACGACGACCTCGTCTTTAACATCACCATTCGAACGATGGTCGTGAAAGATGGGATGGCATACGTTCAGGCCGGAGCAGGAATCGTCATCGACTCGGACCCGGTTTCTGAGTACGAAGAATCACTGTCCAAAGCGAAGGCGCTATGGGCAGCGAAACAATTAACGGAGGAGACGACATGATTGTACTAATCGACAACTATGACTCATTCACATATAACTTAGTGCAGTATTTTGGGGAACTCGGTGAAGAACTGGTCGTGTATCGAAACGATGAAATCACGATTCAAGAGATTGAGACACTTGCCCCGAGCTATCTCGTCATTTCTCCAGGTCCTTGTACACCGAACGAAGCGGGAATCAGTATCAAAGCAATCCAAACGTTCGCAGGCCGTATTCCGATTTTAGGGGTTTGCCTCGGTCATCAAGCGATTGCGCAAGCGTTCGGCGGAGAAGTCATTCATGCGGAGCGGCTCATGCATGGAAAAACATCGAAGATTCAACATGACGGAAAGTCGATTTTCAAAGGTATTCCTCAACAAACCATTGTGACCCGCTATCATTCGTTAGCCGTGGAACGTTCGTCTCTACCGGAATGTCTAGCAATCACTGCAGAGACAAAGACTGGAGAAATCATGGCGCTCCGTCATCGAACGCTTCCGATTGAAGGGGTGCAATATCACCCTGAAGCGATTTTGACCGAGCATGGGAAAGACATGATTCAAAACTTTATTGAGGAGTATCGTCATGTGGTATTGGCATAACGGGGAGGTAATCGAACGAGAAAAAGTATGGATCCCGGTTGAAGATCACGGTTTCTTGTATGGAATGGGGTTGTTCGAGACGTTCCGCACATACGATTCTGTCCCTTTTCTGTTCGATGCCCATTGGGAGCGTTTGATGAAGAGTCTTGATGAGTTGTGGATTCACGTTCCGTATACGAAAGCAGATATCGAGGCGGCGATTCAGCAACTGTGCCGTCAAAACGATGCACCCGACCTCTATATCCGCTTGAACGTGTCGGCAGGGGTTGCACCACTTGGCCTCTATGCGGGGCGTTATGAGGCATCGAACGTCACGTTGATTGTCAAACCGCTCTCCTCAGAAGTCGTGCCACAGGAGAAGCGAGTCGAACCGATCCCGTTTCCGAGAAGTCGTCCTGAAGCAGCATTTCGATTAAAATCGCATCATTACATGAACAACATTCTTGGGAAACGGACCTTACAAGACCAGAGTGCTGAAGGACTATTTGCGGACGAGCATGGACGTGTAGTGGAAGGGCTCGTGTCGAACATCTTTTGGGTCGGTTCGGATGATATGTTATACACGACTCCGCTATCGAGCGGAGCACTCGCAGGTGTGACGCGACAATGGGTGATGGAACATCTCTCTGTAGTCGAACAACCCGTGACATTTGAAGAATTGGCTGCAGCGAAAGAGATTTGGATGACGAATTCAATCCAACAAGTCGCTCCGGTGACGCATTATGGAAATCTGAGATACCCCGGTAAAGACGGGGTACGATTTAAGGAAGTGTGGGCGAAACTCGTTCGCTCACTTGGTTAGGAGGCGGAAGCATGACGAAGATCATGGGTATTTTAAACGTGACCCCGGACTCGTTTTCGGATGGGGGACGGTATACGGCAATCGAGGAAGCTGTACGACATGCGAAACAACTCGTACAAGAAGGTGCCGATGCGATTGATATCGGTGGAGAATCGACAAGGCCGGGCGCAGTACTTGTTTCCGAGGAAGAAGAGATTGAACGTGTCGTTCCGATCATCCGTCGACTGAAAAACGAAATCGATGTTCCGATTTCGATTGATACGTATAAGCCGATGGTGGCGAAAGCGGCAATCGAGGCCGGTGCGACGATCATCAATGACGTATGGGGTTCGAAATGGGGAGACCGCTCGATGGCACGTGTCGCTTTCGAATGTGGGGTTCCGATCATTCTCATGCACAACCGAACAGACCGGGATTATCATCATTTCGTTGAAGACGTCGTCCGCGACTTGCAAGAATCAATCGACATCGCGCATGCGGCAGGCGTAAAAGATGAGCACATTTGGTTAGACCCGGGCATTGGGTTTGCGAAAGACGTGACGCAAAACCTTGAACTCATGAACCATCTCGATGTGATTACACGTCTCGGGTATCCTGTGCTACTCGGTACGTCGCGCAAATCGTTTATCGGGCAGACACTCGATTTACCGACAGAGGAGCGGCTTGAAGGGACGATTGCGACGACGTGTCTCGGAATCATGAAAGGATGCGACTGGGTGCGTGTTCACGATGTCAAAGAGAACGCCCGTGCGGCAAAGATGATGGATGCGATGATCGGAGGAAGTAGACGTGGATAAAATTTTTGTGAACGGGATGCGCTTTTATGGGTACCACGGAGTATTTGAAGAAGAGAATCGTCTCGGGCAACGGTTTCACGTGGATTTAATGTGTGAACTGGACCTCGCGCCTGCGGGACGTTCGGATGATTTGAATAACGGGGTCAGCTATGCCGGCTTGTATCAATTGACGGAAGACATTGTGACGGGTGAACCGGTCAACTTACTCGAAACACTCGGAGAACGCATCACGACAGCCGTGTTGGCGCATCATGATTTGATTCAACGTGTGACGGTTAAAGTGATTAAACCGGATCCACCCATCCCGGGACACTATGACTCGGTGGCAATCGAAATGACAAGGGGACGGATGTCATGATTTATGTTGCATTAGGAGCAAACATCGGAGATCGGGCTGGACAATTGTCTGCCGCGATCGATGAGATGGAGCGGGTAGGTCTCCACGTCACGAAGCAGTCGTCGGTTTATGAGACGGCCCCTGTCGGATATATAGAGCAACCTTCGTTTTATAACATGGTCGTTGAAGTGAAGAGTCGCCAATCCGCGGAGGAACTGCTCAAAACGCTCCAACAAATCGAACAACGATTAGGACGGGAACGTCTCTTTAAGAATGGTCCGCGTACCATCGACCTTGACATCCTCTTTTATAATGGGGAAGATATACAATCAGAACACTTAACGGTTCCGCATCCGCGTATGCAGGAACGGGCATTTGTGCTCGCCCCGTTAGCGGAGATTGCACCGGAACTGATTGTAAAAGGACGAACAGTCACTTCTTGGCTTGACGAGTTACCGAGGATAGACCGCGAAGATGTCGTTCAGTTATCGTTGCTTACGAATTTTGTGAAATGAAGGATGTGTTGTCTTGACAGGCTTTAAGATTGGAAACATAGAGATTAAAAACCGTGCGGTCCTCGCACCGATGGCCGGCGTGACGAACCCTGCGTTCCGCTTGATTGCAAAAGAGTTCGGAGCAGGGCTCGTTTGTGCCGAGATGGTGAGCGATAAAGGCATCTTGCTCGAGAACGCTCGGACGATGCGTATGCTATATGTCGATGAACGAGAGAAACCGCTCAGTTTACAAATCTTTGGCGGTTCGAAAGATACACTCGTCAAAGCGGCACAGTACGTCGACCAAAACACGAATGCAGATATTATTGATATCAACATGGGTTGTCCCGTTCCAAAAGTGACGAAGTGTGATGCTGGGGCGAAGTGGTTACTCGACCCGGATAAAGTGTACGAAATGGTCAATGCCGTCACCAATGTCGTCGAAAAACCGGTCACGGTGAAAATGCGCCTCGGCTGGGATGATGAACATATCTTTATTTTGGATAACGTCAAAGCGGCTCAGACAGGTGGAGCGGCAGCGATTGCCATTCACGGGCGCACACGGGCACAACAATATGAAGGAACTGCAAATTGGGATTGGATTGGCGAGGCGAAGAAAGTAGCCACCGTACCGATTATCGGGAATGGTGATATCGCGACTCCTCAAGATGCGAAGCGTGTCATCGACCAATACGGTGTGGATGCCGTCATGATCGGTCGCGCTGCACTCGGGAACCCGTGGATGCTTTATCAAACGGTTCAGTATCTTGAAACAGGTGAACTTCCGCCGGAACCAGAGCCTCGGGAGAAAATCGATATTTGTATGCTCCATCTCGATCGGTTGAGTGCAATCAAAGGTGAGCTGACGGCCGTTCGCGAAATGCGTCAACATGCAGCCTGGTACTTGAAGGGGTTGAAGGGGAGCGGTCCGATTCGTAAACAAATCAATGAAACGGAATCACGCGAAGCGTTTGCGGCGGTTCTTTATGGGTTTGTCGATCAACTTGAGCGACAACTGTCAGAAGTGTGAACTAGAGAAATGAACTAATTTATGGTAAGCTTGTTTGGCGAAAAAGTGCACCACAACGAATGAACGGCTTCGGCTGTGCTGTTGACCATCGGGTCGACAGTTTTTTGTTAGGGATAAACCAATATGGATAGAGGAGTGAATGGAATAGTGAGCAACGAGTTGGAAATGAATGATCAAATGCAGGTTCGTTTTGAGAAGATGACCGACATGCGCGAACGTGGTCTAGACCCGTTCGGTCATCGCTTTGATCGTTCTGCGCACGCAGGTGAACTACATGAGCAGTATGAATCAATTGAAAAAGAGGCTTTGGCTGAACAAGATGTCGAAGTGACATTGGCAGGTCGTATCATGACGAAACGTGGGAAAGGGAAAGTATTCTTTGCCCACATTCAAGATGTGACGGGTCAAATTCAAATTTATGTTCGCAAAAATGATGTCGGTGATGAGCCATTTGACTTGTTCAAATCTTCAGACCTTGGTGACATCGTCGGTGTGAAAGGGAAGCTCTTTAAAACCAACGTAGGTGAGCTCTCGATTCACGTAGAAGAGTTTGAATTATTGACGAAGGCCCTTCGCCCGCTTCCTGATAAATATCATGGATTGAAAGATGTGGAGCAACGCTATCGCCAACGCTATCTTGACTTGATCACAAACCAAGATTCGCGTCAGACATTTATTTTACGTAGCCGCATCATTTCGGAGATTCGTAACTTCTTAAACCAAAAAGGATATTTAGAAGTGGAAACACCGATGTTACACACGATTGCCGGTGGAGCAGCGGCGCGTCCGTTCTTAACGCACCATAATGCATTGGATATGGAACTATACATGCGTATTGCAATCGAACTTCACTTGAAACGCTTGATCGTTGGTGGACTCGAGCGCGTTTATGAAATCGGACGTGTCTTCCGTAACGAAGGGATTTCAACACGCCACAACCCTGAATTCACGATGATCGAATTGTATGAGGCGTATGCAGATTACAATGACATCATGGATTTGACGGAAGAATTGGTTGCGCACGTGGCGAAAGAAGTGCTCGGCACCACAGATGTACAATATGGTGAAGATACGATCCACCTTGGCATCGGTTGGAAACGTGCACACATGGTCGACCTTGTTAAAGAAGAGACGGGTGTAGACTTCTGGCAACAAATGTCCGATGAAGAAGCACGCGCCCTCGCTAAAGAGCATGGTGTAGAAGTGCAAGATCATATGACGTTTGGTCATATCGTGAATGAATTCTTCGAGCAGAAAGTGGAAGAGACATTGCTTCAGCCGACATTTGTCACAGGACACCCTGTTGAAGTGTCGCCATTGGCGAAGAAGAACGAAACAGACCCACGCTTCACGGATCGCTTTGAATTGTTCATCGTACGTCGTGAACATGCGAATGCCTTCACAGAGTTGAACGACCCGATCGATCAACGTGAGCGTTTTGAAGCGCAGTTGCTTGAAAAAGAAGCAGGGAACGATGAAGCGCACGAACTCGATAACGATTTCCTTGAGGCGCTTGAATATGGTATGCCGCCGACAGGAGGACTCGGAATCGGAATTGACCGTCTCGTCATGCTATTGACGAACGCACCTTCAATCCGCGACGTTCTTCTTTTCCCAACGATGCGTCATCAACAATAATGGATTGTAGAGGCCGAATCATACGAGAGTGTGATTCGGTTTTTTTATTATTTAGCCAAGAAACGCGTAGGTAAGCCATTGAATAGAAGAAATCATCTAGGGGAAAAACTTTTTTGAAAAAACTTTAAGAAAAACCCTTGCGTTAATAAGAGGTGTGGGGTAAAGTAATAAACGTTGCCGCTGATGGCAGCGGAAAAGAAATAAAAAAAGTGGTTGACAACTGTGTCGATGACTTGTATTATTTTAAGAGTCGCAAAGAGCGGCAGACGAACTTTGAAAACTGAACGATGAGGCAAAAATAAGTTTTACCATTTTTGAATGAAGCGCAAGCTTCGTCAATTTAA
>NZ_JACSKD010000012.1:0-53523 GCF_018617455.1 Exiguobacterium sp. s22 | reverse complement strand
AAGTAGTTGGGGGATCTCCCCCTGTGAGGATAGGACGTTGCCAGGCAACAACGCAGAGGACGACCGAGCATAGCGCTCGGTCGTTTTTTGATATAGCGGTGCTCTCCATAGAGGGCATCGCTTTTCGTTTGCCTTTTTTTAAATCAATGATAAAATATAGTCAAAAGTCAAAGATGGTCAGAGGGTGGTGGAGATGAGAAATATTTCGGATGTCATTGAACAGTATTTGAAGCAAGTGTTGAAGGAAAGTCAGGCGAATGCGATTGAAATCAAACGTCAAGATATCGCGCAACGATTCGAATGTGTCCCATCCCAAATCAATTACGTCATCAACACACGTTTTACCGTCGAAAAAGGATATTTAGTGGAAAGTAAACGTGGCGGTGGTGGATATATTCGTATTCGACGCGTTGTGTTACACGAGAAACAAGACATTCTATCTAGTTTGATGGAGGTCATTCATGAGCACCCACGACTGAATGAACAGCTCGTAGAAAATGTACTTGTTCGGTTAGTCGAAGAGCAAATGATGCATGAGCAAGAAGCCCAGTTGATTTATCATCTCTTATCAGATGAAGCATTGAACTTACAAGTTGATGATCGTTCCTTTATTCGTCGTCAACAATTACTCACATTGATGAAAGTACTTCGTTATCGTACTGGAGGATAAGTCGAATGTTATGCGAACGTTGTAAACAACGACCGGCTGTCAATGAGGTCGTCGTCATGGAACAAGGTGTACCCGTAAAAAAACGACTATGTCGACAGTGTACGGTAGAACTGATGACAGGCTATGTCCCGGACGTGAAACGCTGCCCGACCTGTCACATGACGCGTCAAGATTTATTACGTGTCCGAAAAGCAGGATGTGCGACGTGTTATACGGTATTTCGTGATGAACTGGTCAAGATCACGCGTCAATATCAGCAAGGACATGATCATCACGTCGGTTCTATTCCTGACCAGTTACGTACGCCGCATGAACGAATTGAAGAGCGGCTTGAAAAGTTGGCAGGGGAGTTGACCCGTGCTGTCGAACAAGAAGATTATGAACGGGCAGCACGCATTCAAAAAGAAATGAAGCAATTAGAAGGGCAGGGTGATGTTTGATGGAAACATTCCTAACACATCCACTTGGTCCAAAAATGAAAGAGCGTGCCAAACTGGATGACTTGGTCGTCTCCACAAGAATTCGATTGGCACGGAATGTGAAAGACACAGTGTTTTCCCCAGTCCTTTCTAAAGAAGGAGAACGTCAATTGTGTGACCGTCTCGAAGGACGTTTACGCGGGTTAAAGGGATTTGAATATCTTCATATGCATGATTATGATGAGATCACCCGGCAGGCGTTGATGGAGAAACACTTGATTAGTCCGGCCATCGCGGCCAATGAAGAAAGTGCCGTCTTTTTAAGCGAAGATGAAACCATCAGTGTGTTGATTAATGAAGAAGACCACTTGCGAATTCAAACATTGCTTCCGGGTTATCAAGTGAAAGAAGCGTTTGAGTTAGCGAATCAAGTAGATGCACTGTGTGCGGAATCACTCTCTTACGCCTTTGACGAACAGTTAGGTTATTTGACGACATGTCCAAGTAATATCGGAACAGGACTCCGGGCCTCGGTCATGTTACACTTACCGGGACTCACGTTAACGGGCCGAATCAGTCCGATATTACGAGAACTTCGAAAACTTGGCTATACGATTCGAGGTCGCTACGGTGAAGGAAGTGATGCGGCAGGACGCTTGTTCCAGTTGTCCAATCAACGAACATTGGGCAGTCATGAGTCACAAATACTGGCTGACTTTATGGAAGTGACAGAACAAGTGATTCAAGCAGAACGTCACGCGCGTGAAGAGCTCGTCGCAAATCGACAAGTTGAGTTAGAAGATCGATTTTATCGGTCGTATGGGATTTTACGGTATGCCAAACTTCTGTCATCCACCGAAGCCATCGAACGACTATCAGACTTACACTTAGCGAGTGACCTGGGCATTTTGTCTGATTGGAGTCCGCCAAAGTTTCATGAACTCATTGTTCGGCTACAATCAGGTTTTCTACAAAAACATTTCGGGAAAACATTATCTACGCAAGAACGGGATCGAGAACGAGCGACACTCGTTCGTCGAACGTTAGATCAAGGATTAGTTTGATCCAACTCTAAGGAGGTTATGTCAATGATGTTTGGACGATTTACAGAACGAGCACAACGCGTATTAGCTTTAGCACAAGAGGAAGCCGTACGTCTTGGCCATCATAATATTGGTACAGAACATATTTTATTAGGATTGGTTCGTGAAGGAGAAGGGATTGCGGCTAAAGCGCTCTTCGCTCTCGGATTGACTTCTGAAAAAATTCAGCAAGAAGTAGAATCTTTGATTGGACGTGGGTCTGAGAATGGGTCAACGATTCATTACACGCCACGTGCGAAGAAGGTTATTGAACTCTCAATGGATGAAGCTCGAAAATTGGGACATTCATACGTTGGAACGGAACACATTTTGCTTGGATTGATTCGTGAAGGAGAAGGGGTCGCAGCGCGTGTCCTCAATAACCTTGGAATCAGTTTGACGAAAGCACGTCAACAAGTCTTACAACTCCTTGGGAACACGGAGTCATCTTCAAATGCATCACAACCAGGCGCGAGCGCTGCTACACCAACACTTGACGGGTTGGCACGTGACTTGACACAACAAGCTCGTGAATCACGTTTAGACCCAGTCATCGGACGTGCAGGTGAGATTCAACGTGTCATTGAAGTCCTGTCTCGTCGAACAAAGAACAACCCAGTTCTCATCGGGGAGCCAGGAGTCGGGAAAACGGCTGTCGTCGAAGGTCTTGCTCAACAAATCATTAACAACGAAGTGCCAGAGACACTTCGTAACAAACGCGTCATGGTACTAGATATGGGTACTCTCGTAGCAGGGACAAAATACCGTGGTGAGTTCGAAGACCGATTGAAAAAGGTCATGGACGAAATTCGTCAGGCTGGTAACGTCATTCTCTTCATCGATGAGTTGCATACCTTGATTGGTGCGGGTGGCGCAGAAGGTGCAATTGACGCGTCAAACATCCTCAAACCATCACTGGCTCGTGGAGAGCTTCAATGTATCGGGGCGACAACGCTCGACGAATATCGCAAGTATATCGAGAAAGATGCGGCACTTGAACGACGCTTCCAACCGATTCAAGTGAATGAGCCGACGACAGAAGAAGCAGAACAAATTCTACTCGGCTTACGCGATCGCTACGAGGCACACCACCGTGTGACGATTACAGATACGGCGATTCATGAGGCGGTCGTTCTCTCTGACCGTTATATCTCAGATCGTTTCTTGCCAGACAAAGCGATTGACCTTGTCGACGAGGCGGCATCGAAAGTACGACTTCGTTCATTCACAGCACCACCGAACTTGAAAGAGTTGGAGTCGCGCCTTGAATCGATTCGTAAAGAAAAAGACTCTGCTGTTCAAAGCCAAGAGTTTGAAAAAGCAGCTTCTCTCCGTGATACAGAACAAAAATTACGCGATGAGTTAGAAGAGTTGAAAGCAGAATGGCAGAACAAGCAAGGTAATGAAAAACTTGAAGTGACAAAAGAAGATATCGCTCAAGTTGTCGCCAACTGGACTGGTGTACCGGTCACGAAGATCGCGGAAGAAGAGACGGACCGTCTCCTCAAACTCGAATCGATTCTTCACAACCGGGTCATCGGTCAAGACGATGCAGTGAAATCGATTTCTCGTGCCATCCGTCGGGCCCGTGCTGGATTGAAAGATCCAAAACGTCCAATCGGCTCATTTATCTTCCTTGGACCTACCGGAGTCGGGAAAACCGAACTCGCGCGTGCAGTTGCCGAAGCGATGTTTGGCGATGAAGATGCCATCATTCGAATCGACATGTCCGAGTACATGGAAAAACATGCGACGAGCCGTCTCGTCGGTTCGCCTCCTGGTTATGTCGGGTACGAAGAAGGCGGTCAGTTGACAGAAAAGGTACGCCGGAAGCCATACTCGGTCATCCTACTCGATGAGATTGAAAAAGCGCACCCTGAAGTATTTAACATCTTGCTTCAAGTACTTGACGACGGTCGCTTGACGGACTCGAAAGGTCGCACGGTCGACTTCCGAAATACCGTCATCATCATGACGTCAAACGTCGGGGCTGCAGCGCTTCAACGTAATAAATATGTTGGATTCACAGTGGAAGATGATGTGAAACGTGAGTATACAGAAATGAAGGACAAAGTACTCGAGGAATTGAAGAAAGCGTTCCGACCTGAGTTCTTGAACCGGATTGATGAAATCACGGTATTCCATTCACTTCAAAAAGAGCACATTCAAGAAATCATCAAACTTATGGCAGAGACGCTCAAGAAACGTCTCGCCGAGCAAGGTGTTGATTTCAGCTTGACGGATGCGGCGCTCGATAAAATTGCCGATGTCGGCTACGATCCGGAATACGGGGCTCGCCCTCTCCGTCGTGCCCTTCAACGGGAAGTGGAGGACCGCCTCTCAGAAGCAATGCTCGGCGGTACGATCGCCAAAGGTAGTAAAGTTGCGCTCGACGTACAAGATGGAGAGTTCGTCGTTCGTAACGAAGGTGTGGTTCAGTAAATCATTCAGCTCCCTCGTCGTTTAGAGGGAGCTTTTTTTAGACAGGAAGGGAACTTATGGCCAAAATTAAAACGAAATACGTCTGCCAATCGTGCGGATATGAATCAGCCAAGTGGATGGGGCGCTGTCCGGGTTGTAATGAATGGAATACGCTCGTCGAAGAGTTTGTCGAAGAGAAGAAAGCCAAGCGTGGTGCAGCATTCGTGCATAGTTCATCCCGACAATTGAAACCGGAACGTTTAGCGAACGTCGTTTCACAAGAGGAGACACGCGTGCATACAAATAGTCGCGAATTTGACCGCGTGCTCGGCGGTGGAATCGTGCCGGGATCGCTCGTCTTAGTCGGGGGTGATCCGGGGATTGGGAAATCGACGATCTTGCTACAAGTCAGTGCCCACTTAGCCCATAGTGGCAAAAAGGTACTGTATATCTCAGGTGAAGAATCACTCAAGCAAACAAAACTACGGGCGGAACGTCTCGGCTTACCGACTGAAGATTTATACGTACTCGCTGAGACAGACATGTTGATGATTGAGCGGGTCATCGATGAGGAACAACCTGGATTCGTCATCATCGATTCGATTCAAACGGTGTATATGGATGAAATTCAATCGGCTCCAGGTAGCGTTTCACAAGTTCGAGAATGTACGGCCGCCCTGATGAAAATCGCAAAAACACGAGGAATTGCTGTCTTCATCGTCGGTCACGTAACAAAACAAGGTTCGATTGCGGGACCGCGTTTACTCGAGCATATGGTCGATGCAGTACTTTACTTTGAAGGGGAACGTCATCATACGTTCCGTATATTGCGAGCCGTGAAAAACCGTTTCGGTTCAACCAATGAAATCGGAATTTTTGAGATGAAAGAGAGCGGGCTAGAAGAAGTCCTCAATCCGTCCGAAATTTTCTTAGAGGAACGAACCGCCGGTGTGTCGGGTTCTACGGTCGTCGCCTCGATGGAAGGGACACGAACGGTACTTGTAGAACTCCAAGCACTCATTTCGCCGACGTCGTTCGGTAACCCGAGACGCATGGCGACGGGAATCGATCAAAACCGGGTCGCGCTTCTCATGGCAGTCCTTGAGAAACGATCAGGTTTGTTGCTTCAAACACAAGATGCTTACTTGAAAGCGGCGGGTGGCGTCAAACTAGATGAGCCCGCGATCGACCTTGCGATTTGCGTCTCGATTGCTTCGAGCTTTCGTGACCGTCCAACCCGTCCGACAGATGTCTGCATCGGTGAGGTTGGATTGACCGGAGAAGTACGACGCGTATCCCGAATCGAACAGCGTGTCGCCGAAGCGGCGAAGTTAGGGTTTACCCGGGCGATTATACCGAAGAATAATATGGGTGGGTGGACCGCACCCGCAGGCATTGAAGTCGTCGGGGTCGGAACAGTGGATGAAGCACTCCAGTTGGCGATTCCGTTTTAACGGGTCGCCACTGGCAGTTTTTAACGCTTTGTAACGAACGTGATTGAAAAAATCGTGTTACAATGAAAGTGTTATTTTTTGAAATTTTATTTCATATAGAAGGAGGTGGAATGAGTGAAGATTGCTGTACGAATCGGATTTATTTTGATTGGACTCGTCGTAGGTTGGTTCGGAATTATCGAGGCGACGCTTTTATTAGGAGACCTTGGCATGAATGTGCCGGAATGGTTAACGATTCCATACGTAGCAAGTTTGATTGGTGGACTTATCTTCTTCATTCTTAGTTTATTCTTAACCGATGGTGTTGTTGCATTTATTCGTTTTGTCGAAGAACGGCTCGTCCGTTTACCGGTAGGAGATATTTTATTCGGTTCAATCGGACTCATTATCGGGCTTTTGATTGCCTTTTTGATCAGTGTGTCGCTTGAAGTCACGAATATTTTCTTGCTGAGTAAAATTGTCCCGATTTTTGTCACAGCGCTGTTTGGTTACTTTGGTTTCGCGGTCGGGTATCGGAAGCGTAACGAATGGATTAAACTATTTGTGAAGAGTGAACGGGATAAGACGGCAGCCCCAGTGAAACGTTCTAATGATAAAATTTTAGACACGAGTGTCATCATTGATGGACGCATCGCTGACATCGCCACAACTGGATTCGTAGAAGGGACATTGATTGTGCCACAATTTGTCATCGGCGAACTGCAGTACATTGCCGACTCTTCCGATACGTTGAAGCGGAATCGTGGTCGTCGTGGTCTCGATATATTGAAAGAACTTCAAGAGAACAAGCGCATTCAAGTCGAAATTTACGATGGGGACTTTGAAGACGTACCGGAAGTTGATATCAAATTGATCAAACTGGCTGAACTGAAAAATGGGATCGTCGTCACGAATGACTACAACTTAAACAAAGTGTGTGAGGTACGAAATGTTCCTGTCTTGAATATTAATGACCTTGCAAATGCCGTTAAACAAATCGTCATTCCTGGCGAAGAGATGGTCGTGACGGTCATTAAAGAAGGGAAAGAACAAAATCAAGGCGTCGCCTATCTTGAAGATGGGACGATGGTCGTCGTGGAAGGTGGACGTAAGTTGATTTCGAAGACGTTACCTGTTGTCGTGACGAGTGTCTTACAGACGTCAGCTGGAAGAATGATTTTTGCTCGTCCTGAATAATTCATAAAAAAGAGACGCGCGAGCGCTCTCTTTTTTCACGAAGAGAGGTTTTTAGATGGTAACGTATACGGTTGTGATCCCGGCTGCCGGGAGAGGGAAACGAATGGGAGCAGAAGCGAATAAGCTCATGCTATCGCTACGTGGTAAACCGATTATTACGTGGACACTCCAAGCATTCGATACCGATCCATGGTGTGAACGGATTGTTTTAGCCATTCGTTCGGAGGAGCGAAGTTGGTTTGAAGCAATGACGGCGCATATGAAGACACCGATTACATATGTGACAGGCGGGGAAGAACGACAACAGAGTGTTTACGCCGGACTAAAAGTAGTTTCGACTGACACGATTGTCATGATTCACGATGGTGCTCGTCCGTTTGTAAAACGAGAACACTTGCATCAAGTGGCTAAAGCGGCGCGAAAAGGTGGTGCCATCTTAGCAGTGCCTGTAAAAGATACGGTCAAACAAGTTGAGCATCAAAACATTGAACGTACCGTCCCTCGTGAAAACTTGTGGTTGGCTCAAACGCCACAAGCCTTTCCGATTAACGCAATTTTGGATGCGCATGAACGAGCGGCCGAACAACATGTAATGGGAACGGATGATGCGAGTTTATTTGAATGGCTCGGAGAATCGGTACAGGTGGTTCTCGGCGATTATCATAATATCAAAATGACGACACCCGAAGATTTATTATTTGGTGAAGCGATTTTAGCGAAGGAGGAATTACAATGAGAATTGGTCAAGGATTTGATGTACATGCATTCGCAGAAGGACGCCCGTTAATTTTAGGAGGGATTGAGATTCCGCACGAGCGCGGCCTTCTCGGTCATTCTGATGCGGACGTGTTACTTCATACGATTGCTGATGCAGCGCTTGGAGCGATTGCAGCAGGAGATATCGGGAAGCATTTCCCGGACACGGATCCTAAATTCAAAGACGCAGATTCGAAAGTATTGCTTCGTCATGTTTGGCAGCTCGTGAAAGACCAAGGATACGTTCTTGGGAATGTTGATGCGACGGTCATGGCACAACGGCCAAAACTCCGTCCATATATTGATGAGATGCGCGCGGTCATTGCCGATTTGCTAGAAGCGGACATCGAACAGGTGAACGTGAAGGCGACAACGACAGAAAAACTCGGCTTCACAGGACGTGAAGAAGGAATCGCGGCGCAGGCGGTCATCTTACTCAACCGGGCTTGACAGAAATGGTATACTATTTGGGCAGAAGAGAAGAAAGGTGGAACTATTATGAGTGAAGTGCGTGTACGCTATGCGCCTAGTCCGACGGGGCATCTCCATATCGGAAATGCGCGGACTGCGTTGTTTAACTACTTATTTGCTCGCCATGCAGGCGGAAAAATGATTCTCCGGATTGAAGACACTGACCAGAAACGGAATGTGTTGAACGGTGTTGAGAGTCAGATGAAATACTTGGAATGGCTCGGCATCGACTGGGATGAAGGTCCAGGTCGTGACGGGGACTACGGTCCTTATTACCAAATGGAACGTCTTTCGCTCTATGAAAAATACGTCAACGAATTGATGAGTAAAGGCCTCGCTTACAAGTGCTACATGACTTCTGAGGAACTTGAAGCAGAGCGTGAAGCACAAATCGCGCGTGGGGAGGCACCGCGTTACTCTGGTGCGCATCGTAACCTCACTGTCGAAGAACGTGAAGCGTTTGAAGCGGAAGGTCGTAAACCGTCTATCCGCATCCGTGTACCGGAAGGTGTGACGTATAAATGGACGGATGTCGTCAAAGGAGACGTCTCGTTTGAATCGAAAGATTTTGGGGACTGGGTCATCGTGAAACAAGATGGTATCCCGACATACAACTTCGCGGTTGTCGTGGACGACCATTTGATGAAGATCAGTCACGTATTGCGTGGAGACGATCACATTGCGAATACACCAAAACAGATGATGGTTTATGACGCACTCGGTTGGGAGTATCCTGAATTCGGTCACATGACGCTCATCTATAACGATCAACATAAGAAGTTGTCAAAACGAGACGAGTCGATCATTCAGTTTATCGAACAATATGCGGATCTCGGTTACTTGCCAGAAGCGCTCTTCAACTTTATTTCGCTTCTTGGGTGGTCACCGGTCGGTGAAGAAGAAATCTTCTCAAAAGAAGAATTCATTCAAATGTTTGATGCGAACCGATTGTCGAAGAGTCCAGCTGTATTTGACCAACAAAAACTTTCTTGGATCAACAGTGTATACATGAAGAAGGCCACGCTTGACGAAGTGGTGGCACTCAGTTTACCATTCTTACAAGAAGCAGGACGATTACCCGAGGCGGTATCTGTCGAGGAAGCGGATTGGGCCACAAACTTGATTGCATTGTATAAAGAACAAATGACGCACGGTGCAGAAATCGTTGCGTTGACGGACTTGTTCTTCAAAGATGAAATCGAGTATGACGAGGAAGCGAATGCTGTTCTTTCTGGTGAAACGGTACCCGCTGTCCTTGCAGAGTTCAAACAACAGCTTGAAGGAATCGAAGACTTCACGCCAGAAGCGATTAAAGCGGCGACGAAAGCGACGCAAAAAGCAACTGGTCAAAAAGGAAAGAACTTGTTCATGCCAATCCGTGTTGCTACGACAGGACAAACGCATGGACCAGAGCTTCCGAACGCGATTTCGTTAATCGGAAAAGAGCGCGTATTGAAGCGTCTGACAACTTTATTAGCGTAATAAAGGCATCGATGAGGAAAGTAAGCGGTACGACACGTTACAGAGACTAGAACCTAGGCTGGGAGTTCTAGATGTGTTCCCCGAAGAAGTGCACCTCGGAGCCGTCTCGGCGATATGTAGTCGAGGCCGTGACTCGGCGTTAACGAGACTTGAGAGGGGAACGCATTTTCCCAAACAGAGTGGAACCGCGCTTATGGCGTCTCTGTGCCTTGGCACAGGGGCGTCTTTGTTTTTGTATTAGAAAAGGAGATATCAACTATGGGATTTTGGAGCAGTGTGCGTGAAGATTTACGGACTGTCCTGGAACTAGACCCCGCCGCCCGTTCAAAAGTCGAGGTGGCCTTGACTTATCCGGGATTACACGCGATCTGGGCGCATCGTATCGCGCACGGATTATGGAAACGTAACGTGAAGCTAGTGGCCAAATTGTTGGCTCAATTCAGCCGGTGGTTGACGGGAATCGAGATTCATCCCGGCGCCGTTTTAGGTAACCGTGTGTTTATTGACCATGGCTTCGGTGTCGTCATTGGAGAGACGGCGATTATCGGAAATGACGTGACGATTTATCAGGGCGTCACACTCGGTGGAACAGGGAAAGAAAAAGGGAAGCGTCATCCGACGATTGGAAGTGACGTGCTCATTTCAGCGGGAGCGAAAGTACTTGGAAATATCACGATTGGCGATTGCGTCAAAATCGGAGCAAGTTCGGTCGTGTTAAATGATGTGCCGTCTGACTCGACTGTGGTCGGGATTCCAGGGCGTGTCGTCATTCGCAATGGTAAACGTGTGAAACAACATGATTTGGACCATCGTTTACCAGATCCAGATCGTGAGTGCCAAGAACGTCTTGAAAACGCTGTGGCAGAACTTCAACATAAATTAGAAACGCTTGAGAAGCGGATGGAGGAGAAGACACATGATTCAGCTGTACAACAGTCTCACGAATAAAAAAGAACCGTTTGTCCCGATTGTCCTAGGTAAAGTATCCATGTACGTGTGTGGACCGACCGTCTACAACTACATCCATGTCGGAAATGCGCGTCCGGCAATCGCCTTCGACACGGTACGTCGCTATTTGACTTATCGCGGGTACGAAGTGAAATACGTCTTGAACTTCACGGACGTGGATGACAAAATCATTCGCACCGCCAATGAATTAGGAGAAGATACGGAAACGTTGACAAACCGGTACATTGAGGCGTACCTAGCTGATACGGGAGCTCTCAACGTGCAACCCGCCGATGTACACCCACGGGTTACCGATACGATGGAAGAAATCATCGCATTCATCCGTCAGTTAGAGACGGAAGGGTTTGCCTACGAATCAGAAGGAGATGTCTACTTCCGAACGAAAAAATTTGAGACATACGGGAAGTTGAGTCAACAATCGATTGAAGATTTACGAGCTGGCTCACGTGTCGACGTCGGAGAAAAGAAAGAAGATCCGCTCGACTTCGTTTTATGGAAAGCGGCGAAGCCCGACGAACCATCATGGGAAAGTCCATGGGGCAAAGGACGTCCCGGTTGGCATATCGAATGCTCGGCGATGGCGAAAAAACATCTCGGGACCACAATTGATATCCATGCGGGCGGTCACGATCTAAAATTCCCACACCACGAGAACGAAATTGCCCAATCAGAAGCCTGCAACCATGCGAAGTTTGCGAACTATTGGCTCCATAACGGGTTCATCAACATCGAAAACGAGAAGATGTCCAAATCGCTTGGGAACTTCCTCCTCGTCCATGAGGCGCTAAAAGAAGTTGACCCGATGGTTCTTCGCTTCTTCATGTTGTCTGTCCATTACCGTCATCCGATCAACTATAGCCGTGAATTGATTGAACAAGCGGCAAACGGTTGGAGCCGAATCAAAGAAGCGTATCAAAATATCGAGTATCGTTTATCGGTTACGGCTGGACTTGGTGAACCAAGCGAGTCGATGGAGCGGAAATTAGAATCGATCAAGGCTTCATTCATCGAATCGATGGATGATGATATCAATACGGCAAATGCCGTAACCGTCCTCTTCGACTTAGCAAGAGAAGCGAATATTTATGCGAAGGCAGACCATGTAGCGAAAGCGACACTTGAACAGATCCTATCGTTATTCGACGAATTGACAGGCGTACTCGGATTGACGTTGGCGGAAGAAAAAGAACTGCTTGATGCGGAGATTGATCAATTGATTCAAGAGCGGAACGATGCACGGGCTGCACGTGATTTTGCTCGGGCGGACGAGATTCGCGATTTACTAAAAGAACAAAAGATTCAACTCGAAGATACGGCCCAAGGGGTTCGGTGGAAGCGGTTATGATGCAACCGAAACAGATGAATGCTCTCGCGCTCGCTTATATGGGGGACGTGGTGTATGAATTGGCTGTACGAAAACGACTGCTTGAGACAGGATTGACGCGCACGAACGATTTACATCGAGGCGCTGTCCGCTACGTGAATGCGCGAGCGCAAGCGAACGTCGTGACCCATTGGTTAGAGACGGACGTGTTGACGGAAGAAGAACAAGCCGTTGTTAGACGAGGTAAGAATGCGAAGTCAGGCTCGATCCCAAAACGGGTCGATGTGCATACGTATCGGTATTCCACGGCATTTGAGGCATTGATTGGATATATCTATTTGACAGAAAGAAGGGATCGTCTTGAAGAACTCATCAAACAAGCGTTCGAACGACTCGAAGCCGAGTCGCCCGAAACGACATGACGGAAAACGGGGAGCGGAAAAACGAACGTTTGACCGCCCGCGTGGAGAACGACCAGAGCGCCCGCGTCGCCAAAAGGCGGAACGTCCGGATTATAAAGAAGTCGATGTAATGGAAGAGGGAATCGATTTCCTCTATGGTCGAAACCCTGTGCTCGAGGCACTCCGTAGTGGTCGGGATATGAATAAAGTATTTATCATGGAAGGTCAACAAAAAGGGCCGCTCGCGCAGATCATCGCAATGGCGAATGAAGCATCTGTTCAAGTATCGTTCGTACCGAAAACAAAGCTTGAGAAGATGGCTGGAAGTGAACATCATCAAGGTGTCGTGGCGGCAGTAGCCGCATACGAATACAAAACCATTGAAGACATGTTTGCCCTCGCGGCTTCAAAAGAAGAAACACCGCTCTTTATTTTGCTAGATGAGCTCGAAGACCCGCACAACCTCGGCTCGATCTTACGTACTGCCGATGCCGTCGGTGCACACGGAATCATCATTCCGAAGCGTCGCTCGGTCGGTTTGACTCAAACGGTCGCCAAAGCGTCGACCGGTGCGATTGAACATATTCCGGTGGCGCGCGTGACAAACTTGACGCGAACCCTCGAAGAATTGAAAGAAAAAGGACTTTGGATTGTCGGTACGGATGCGAAAGAGAGTCAGGACTACCGGCGATTGGATGGGAATATGCCACTTGTTGTGGTCATTGGAAGTGAGGGGAAAGGCATGAGTCGACTCGTGCGCGAATCATGCGACTTCCTCGTTCATTTGCCGATGGTCGGTCATGTCACGTCACTCAATGCATCAGTTGCAGCGGCACTCCTTCTGTATGAGGTGCATCGCTCACGTCATCCATTGGCATGAGTATCTTAAAGCGCGAGCTCCTTCTTGTTGACGGATATAATATCATTGGTGCGTGGCCCCACCTGAGAAGTTTACGGGACGTGGACTTTGAACAAGCGCGCAATCTGTTGATTGAGGCGATGGCAGAATATCAGGCTGTGTCCGGCAAAGAGGTCACGATCGTGTTTGACGCCCATATGCGATATGGTCGTGAATCGAAAGAGAAACGAAGTCGCGTCGATGTCGTCTATACGAAAGAAAATGAGACGGCAGACGAATGGATTGAGCGACGGGCCCACGAATTAGTGGATAACCGGTTGGTCACGTTGTTCGTAGCGACAAACGATTTTACCGAACAGTGGGTCATTTTTGGACAAGGTGCATTACGTGTACCGGCAACAGAACTGTTGAAAGATTGGAAGCATGCGAAAACACTGATTGAGCAACAGCGTATATCGCTAGAAAAGGAACAATCGAATCGAAAGACAATCGATTTTCCACCGCATATCCAAGCGAAGTTCGAGGAAATGCGGCGGCGCAAATCAAAAGGTGACTGAAATCACGGGCGAGTTCATGAATTGGACTCGTCTTTGTTTCGATTTTGACATTTTTTTGCAAAGGAATGTTGTATACTATTACATATATAAGTTACACAGAATTGAATTGACGGAATTTTTAGAAATTTGTTTGACGCATAGGAGTAGGGAGTCCTATAATGGGACACAACCTTACATAGTTCAGGATCAATCGCCGGGGGGTAACGAGCATGAACGGATGGCCGTACGAACAGTTTGAAAAAATGTCAGACGAAGAGTTGGTCTTATTGGCGCGCAACGAAGGGGATAGCGACGCGCTCGAGTTTTTGATTGAACGATACCGGTATTTTGTACGTGCGAAGGCACGCTCTTACTTTTTGATCGGCGCAGATCATGAGGATATCGTGCAGGAAGGGATGATCGGGCTCTATAAAGGAGTTCGCGACTATAAAGACGAACGACTTGCTTCATTCAAAAGTTTTGCCGAGATGTGCATTACGCGTCAGATGATTACAGCAATTAAGACGGCGACGCGTCAAAAACATATTCCGCTCAATTCATATGTATCACTCGACAAACCAATTTTTGATGAAGAGTCGGATCGGACGTTACTCGATGTCATCTTACCGCCGCATCCGACAGATCCACAGGAACTGATCGTGACCCAGGAAGAGCAGACATTCATGGAAGCGAAGATGGATGAGATTTTAAGTGACCTCGAGCGGAAAGTATTGCGTCTTTATTTAGATGGCCGTTCGTATCAAGAAATTTCCGACGACCTCGATCGTCACGTCAAATCAATCGATAATGCCTTGCAACGTGTGAAGAAGAAATTCGAACGTCACGTTGATGTCCGTATGCTCACGAGCTAACCGATTATTGACCGCGTGCCTCCTATGTGATACTTTAAAAGCAGCGCCTTGTCCGTAGACGCCATTTACAGGAGGCGTTTTTTTTTCGCTCTTTTTTAAGAGGGAGTAGTCGAAAGGGGCGCTTATGAATGGCAAAGAAAGTAAGTCTCGCTTGCTCAGAATGCGGGTCTAGAGAATACTCGACGACAAAAAAAGACGGCATGTCGACACGGCTTGAAATGAAAAAGTTTTGTCGACGCTGTAACGCGCATACGATGCATCGAGAATCAAAGTAACGTAGATTGGCATTCAATGTAGGAGGAAGCTACCATGAACTTTTTGCGCGACGTATGGAAAGAGTTAAAGAAAACGAGTTGGCCAACTCGTAAAGAACTCACGAAATATACCATTACTGTCATCGCGACTGTTGTCGTGATTGGCCTGTTCGTGTTCGGCGTAGATAGTGGAGTCAGCTATCTCGTCAATTTATTGATTAACTAAGGAAGAGGTGAAAGCCGTGGAGAAACAATGGTTTGTTGTCCAGACGTACTCAGGTTTTGAGAATAACGTCAAAGAAAACCTAGAACGTCGAATCGGTTCGATGAACATGGAAGATAAAATTTTCCGCGTCCTCGTCCCGACTGAAACGACGCAAGAAGAAGTCACACTAAAGAGTGGCGAGAAGAAAATCAAAGAACGTGAAGTCAAAAGTTTCCCGGGCTATGTGTTCGTAGAGATGGTCATGACTGACGATTCATGGTATGTTGTCCGCAACACACCAAACGTCACCGGCTTCCTCGGTTCAACAGGTGGTGGGGCAAAACCGATCCCACTCCAACCGGACGAAGTGACAAACGTCTTGTCACAAATGGGGCTCATCGAGAAGAAAGATCGTTACAACTATGAACTTGGTGACCTTGTCCGCGTGAAAGAAGGCGCATTTGAGAACTTTGAAGGAACAATCGACGAGATTGAAGCCGACAAAGAGAAGCTCAAAGTCGTGGTCGACATGTTCGGTCGTGAAACAAAAATTGAGCTTGATTTCGAACAAGTTCAGAAAATTAACTAAACCCACTTGCTAATCCGTAAAACGGATGGTAAAATCGAAAATGTTTGATGTTGTGCTTTATTTCGGTACAAACTCGACCTAATAGATTGAGTGGGAGGGCGCACAACGTCCAAGAAACCACATTTTAGACTTAAGGAGGTGTGTCTCGTGGCGAAAAAAGTTTCTAAACTCGTTAAACTTCAAATCCCAGCTGGTAAAGCAAACCCAGCTCCACCAGTAGGTCCAGCACTTGGTCAAGCAGGTGTTAACATCATGGGATTCTGTAAAGAGTTCAACGCTCGTACACAAGACCAAGCCGGATTGATTATTCCTGTAGTCATCACGGTATACGAAGATCGTTCGTTTACATTCATTACGAAAACTCCACCAGCTGCAGTTCTCTTGAAGAAAGCTGCTGGTATCGAGAGTGGTTCTGGTGAACCAAACCGTAAGAAAGTAGCAACGGTTAAGCGTGACAAAGTTCGCGAAATCGCTGAACTTAAAATGCCTGACCTTAACGCATCATCTGTAGAAACAGCGATGCTTATGGTTGAAGGTACTGCACGCAGTATGGGTATTGTAATCGAAGACTAATTGTTAGTCTCTGGGGTTGTCGGTGAATACTGCTCACCTTCAATCCCTTCATTATGTGGGAGGAAATTCCGCTAACCACAAGGAGGAAAAGATCATGGGTAAAAAACACCAAGAAGCAGCTAAGCTTGTTGACCGCACGATGTCATACGACCTCGCTGAAGCTGTCGAGCTCGTTCAAAAAACAGCTACTGCTAAATTCGATGAAACAATCGAAGTTGCTGTCCGTCTCGGCGTAGATCCGAAGAAAGCAGACCAACAAATCCGTGGTGCCGTTGTACTTCCACACGGTACTGGTAAAACACAAAAAGTTCTCGTCTTCGCTAAAGGTGAGAAAGTGAAAGAAGCGGAAGCTGCTGGAGCAGACTACGTTGGCGACGCTGAGTACATCAACAAAATCCAACAAGGATGGTTCGACTTCGATGTAATCGTTGCGACACCTGACATGATGGGTGAAGTTGGTAAACTTGGTCGTGTTCTCGGACCTAAAGGCCTCATGCCTAACCCGAAAACAGGAACAGTTACTTTCGACGTAGAAAAAGCAATCGCGGATATCAAAGCTGGTAAAGTTGAATACCGTGTTGATAAAGCTGGTAACATCCACGTTCCAGTTGGTAAGAAATCATTTGAAGCATCTAAACTCTCTGAGAACATCGAGACAATTCTCGAAACACTCATGAAAGTGAAGCCTGCTACTGCAAAAGGAACTTACCTTAAAAACATCTCGCTTTCATCTACAATGGGTCCTGGGATCCGTGTAGCGACTGCAGATTTCCTTAAGTAATCTTGTTGAAATAAATTGTTGACAACGTGTGACACCGCTGATAAAGTAATACACGTTCAACCGAATATGTTGGATTACCGTAGACAGAAGGTGGACATCGGTCCGTAAACCCTTCCGAGGTGTCTTTGCTCGAACTTGAGCCTGTTGTCACAGGTTTACTTTCAAACAATTACGCCCTCGTATGTCTTCATACGAGGGATTTCTTTTGGAGAGCAGCCTCTCGTCCGGTATAAGAATTGACTAGGAGGTGCAAACACATGGCAAACGAAAAAATCGTAGCTCAGAAATCGGCACTCGTCGATGAAATCGCTGAGAAAATGCAAGCGAGCGTTGGAACAGTCGTTGTTGACTACCGCGGACTTACAGTTGAAGAAGTGACTACACTCCGTAAATCACTCCGTGACGCTGGAATCGAGTTCAAAGTTTACAAGAACGGTCTTCTTCGCCGCGCAGCTACTCAGTCGAACTTCGAAGGTCTTGACGAAGTCTTCACTGGTCCTACAGCAATCGCCTTCTCAAACGAAGACGTGATCGCTCCAGCGAAGATCTTGAACGACTTCTCGAAAGAGCACAAAGCGCTCGAACTCAAAGGCGGAATCATCGAAGGTAAAGTTTCTTCACTCGAAGAAATCAAAGCCCTTGCAGAACTTCCATCACGCGATGGTCTTCTCTCGATGCTTCTCAGCGTACTTCAAGCTCCAATCCGTGGGCTCGCAGTCGCAACAAATGCAATCGCAGAACAAAAAGAAGAGCAATCAGCTTAATTTTTGTCGCGTAGCGTAACTCAAAAAACTTTTTTACAACATCAAAGGAGGAAAACCATAATGGCTTTCAACAAAGAGCAATTCATCGAAGACCTCAAATCAATGACGGTTCTCGAACTTAACGAACTCGTAAAAACAATCGAAGAAGAATTCGGCGTATCAGCAGCAGCTCCAGTAGCAGTTGCAGGTGCTGGCGCAGGCGCAGCAGCTGAAGAGAAAACTGAATTCGACGTAATCCTCACAAACGCTGGCGCTGGTAAAATCAACGTCATCAAAGCTGTTCGTGAAATCACAGGTCTCGGCCTTAAAGAAGCAAAAGCACTCGTTGACGGAACTCCAGCTCCAGTCAAAGAAGGCGTTTCTAAAGAAGACGCTGACGCAATCAAAGCTAAGCTTGAAGAAGCTGGCGCATCTGTTGAAGTTAAGTAATTCAACTTCACAACCTATAGAAGCTCGCCATGGCGAGCTTCTTTTATTTCCTTGAAGAATGGGTTAGGAGGTTCAACGCATGGGAGATCATTACTATACGAACGATCCACGTTCGGAAAGTGCCCCAGAGACATGGACGTACGAGTTGCGAGGGAAACAGTATCATTTCACTTCGGACCGCGGTGTGTTCTCGAAAGGATCGGTCGATTTTGGGTCACGTCTTTTAATTGAAACGTTTGAGATGCCTGATGTGTCGGGACGTATTTTAGATGTAGGCTGCGGCTATGGTCCGATGGGGATCTCGCTTGCCGATGCCTCTGGGCGTGAGGCCTTGCTCATCGATGTGAATGAGCGTGCGCTGGCGCTCTCTGAGCAAAACGCCGCCCGTAATGGAGTGACGGTCGAAACACGGCTTTCTCACGCGTATGACGCGGTGGGGGGAGAACGGTTTGCCGCCATTGTCACCAATCCGCCGATTCGTGCGGGGAAACAAGTCGTCCATACGATCTTGCGTGAAGCACATACGCACCTCGTCGATGGAGGAGCAATTTATGTCGTCATTCAAAAGAAACAAGGAGCACCTTCTGCTAAAAAGCTATTAGAAGAGGTGTTTGGTCAAGTCGAAACGATGGCGAAGGAGAAAGGTTACTTTATTTTCCGAGCAATTCGGTCTTGACAAACGGTGAAGTCTTGTTGACTCGCTATAACGTATATGCTAACATTATAAAATGCCATTGGAATGGAATTCGCTTGAAACTGCCGTGTCTGCCGCTTTTTAGAGACGGAAAACGAGCGACATTCAATGACAATGTTCGATTATTACGCCCGAAAAATTCGCTAAAGAATTGGGGGTCTGAGAGGTGAATCAGTTGACTGGTCAACTTGTTCAGTACGGTCGTCACCGTCAGAGAAGAAGCTATGCCCGTATCAGTGAGGTTCTAGAGCTTCCGAATTTGATTGAAATTCAAACTGCTTCTTACGAGTGGTTCTTGCGTGAAGGATTGAAAGAGATGTTTACGGACATTTCACCGATTTCCGATTTCACAGGAAACCTCGTATTGGAGTTCATCGATTACTCGCTCAGCGAGCCGAAGTATTCAATCGATGAATCGAAGGAGCGCGACGTTACTTATTCTGCGCCACTTCGCGTAAAAGTGCGTCTCCAAAACAAAGAGACAGGTGAGCTCAAAGAACAAGAAGTATTCATGGGGGATTTCCCGCTCATGACAGAATCGGGAACATTTATCATTAATGGTGCAGAACGCGTCATCGTTTCCCAACTTGTTCGTTCACCGAGCGTGTACTATAACGCTAAACTCGATAAAAACGGTAAACGTGGATTTGGCGCAACCGTCATCCCGAACCGTGGTGCTTGGCTCGAACTCGAGACAGATGCCAAAGATATCGTTTATGTTCGTATCGACCGTACCCGTAAAATTCCGGTAACGGTGTTGTTGCGTGCCCTCGGATTCGGTACGGACCAAGAAATTATCGACCTTCTCGGAGATGACGAATACCTTCGTAACACCCTTGAAAAAGATAATACAGAGTCTACAGAAAAAGCGTTGATTGAGATTTACGAGCGTCTACGTCCTGGTGAACCACCAACAGTAGAAAACGCGAAATCACTTCTCGTGTCACGTTTCTTCGACCCGAAACGTTATGACTTAGCAAACGTCGGTCGCTATAAGATGAACAAAAAACTTCATCTTAAGAACCGTTTGTTCGGTCAAAAATTAGCGGAAACGCTCGTGGACCCAGAAACAGGCGAAGTACTCGCTGAAGCTGGAACCGTCCTCGATCGTCGCAACCTCGATCGTATTCTCCCGCATTTGGAGAACGGACTCGGTTATGTCGACGCGGAACCAACTGGTGGTGTCGCTGAAGGTGAACCGTTCGGTCTTCAATCAATCAAAGTCGTCTCACCGGATGACCCAGATGGAGAGCGTATCTTGAACATCATCGGAAATGGCAATATCGACCGTAGCGTAAAACATATTACGCCAGCCGATATTATCGCTTCAATCAACTACTTCTTCAACTTACTTCACGAAGTCGGAACAACAGATGACATCGACCACTTAGGAAACCGTCGTCTTCGTTCAGTCGGAGAACTTCTCCAAAACCAATTCCGGATCGGGCTTTCCCGTATGGAACGTGTCGTAAAAGAACGTATGTCGATTCAAGATCAAAATGCGATCACACCACAGGCGCTCATCAACATCCGCCCGGTTATCGCATCACTTAAAGAGTTCTTCGGTAGCTCGCAATTGTCACAGTTCATGGACCAAACGAACCCGCTCGCAGAGCTTACGCACAAGCGTCGTCTCTCTGCACTTGGACCGGGTGGTTTGACACGTGAACGTGCTGGTTTCGAGGTTCGAGACGTTCACTATTCGCACTACGGTCGGATGTGTCCAATCGAAACACCAGAGGGACCGAACATCGGACTCATCAACTCACTCTCGTCTTATGCGAAAGTGAACGAGTACGGTTTCATCGAAGCACCATATCGTCGTGTTGACCCAGAAACAGGTCTCGTTACTGGCGATATCCAATATATGACGGCTGATGAGGAAGACCTCTATGTCGTCGCACAGGCGAACATGCCGCTCACAGAAGAAGGCCACTTTGCGAACGAACAAGTTCTTTGTCGTTTCCGCGGACAAAACTTGTCAGTTGAGCCAAGCCGAGTCGATTACATGGACGTTTCGCCGAAACAGGTTGTTTCTGCCGCGACTGCATGTATCCCGTTCCTTGAGAACGATGACTCGAACCGTGCCCTCATGGGAGCGAACATGCAACGTCAAGCAGTACCACTTCTTCAACCAGATTCACCGATTGTCGGTACTGGAATGGAGTATGTATCTGCGAAAGACTCTGGGGCAGCCATCGTTGCGAAATACCCAGGTGTCGTCGAACGCGTCACAGCGCGTGAAATCTTGATCCGTCGCACGTCTGACGTGAACGGTTCTGAGGTTTCGGGTGACTTGGACCGTTACAAACTTCAAAAATATGTCCGTTCGAACCAAGGGACATGTTATAACCAAAAACCAATCATCGCAGCTGGTGACCGTGTTGAAAAAGGAGAAATCCTTGCAGACGGTCCGTCGATGGATATGGGTGAGCTCGCGCTCGGCCGTAACGTCGTCGTTGCCTTCATGACTTGGGATGGTTACAACTATGAGGATGCGATCATCATGAGTGAGCGTCTCGTGAAAGATGACGTGTACACATCGATTCATATCGAAGAGTACGAGTCGGAGTCACGTGACACGAAACTCGGACCAGAGGAAATCACACGTGATATTCCAAACGTCGGAGATGACGCGCTTCGTAACTTGGACGATCGTGGAATTATCCGCATCGGAGCTGAAGTCAAGGATGGCGATATCCTCGTCGGTAAAGTAACGCCTAAGGGAGTTACGGAATTGACGGCGGAAGAGCGTCTCTTGCACGCAATCTTCGGTGAGAAGGCACGTGAAGTACGTGATACGTCACTTCGTGTACCAAACGGTGGAGATGGAATTATCTTGGATGTCAAAGTGTTCGACCGTGAGAACGGTGACGAATTGTCTCCAGGCGTCAACCAAATGGTACGTGTCTATATCGTTCAAAAACGTAAGATTCACGAAGGGGATAAGATGGCGGGACGTCACGGTAACAAAGGTGTTATCTCGCGGATCCTCCCTGAAGAAGATATGCCATACATGCCAGACGGTACACCGGTTGACATCATGCTCAACCCGCTTGGGGTACCATCTCGTATGAACATCGGTCAGGTACTTGAACTCCACCTTGGTATGGCGGCGAAGAAGCTCGGCATCAAAGTGGCGACACCTGTATTCGATGGAGCGCGTGAGGAAGACGTATGGGCAACGATTGAAGAGGCTGGCATGGATAAAGATGCGAAAACGCGTCTCTACGATGGTCGTACGGGTGAACCGTTCGATAACCGCGTCTCTGTCGGTGTCATGTATATGATCAAACTCGCGCACATGGTTGATGACAAACTTCACGCTCGTTCGACAGGACCATACTCACTCGTCACGCAACAACCGCTCGGTGGTAAAGCACAGTTCGGTGGTCAGCGCTTCGGGGAGATGGAAGTTTGGGCTCTTGAAGCGTACGGTGCAGCCTACACGCTCCAAGAAATCTTGACAATCAAGTCGGATGACACGGTCGGTCGTGTGAAAGCATATGAGGCCATCGTGAAAGGCGAGAGCGTTCCGAAAGCGGGCGTTCCTGAATCATTCCGCGTCTTGATCAAAGAGCTTCAAGCGCTCGGTATGGAAGTCAAGATGATGTCAGCGGATGATGAAGAAGTCGAAATGAAAGATGAAGATGACGACAACATCCCGAACGCAACATCGGCGTTAGAACAAGTCGTTCAACCGACTGTTACGGAAGAGGAATAAGGCGAAAAGGGAGGTCGGCCCCTTGGTAGATGTTAATCGATTTGAATATATGAAAATCGGCTTGGCTTCATCAGAGAAGATCCGTTCGTGGTCTTACGGTGAAGTCAAAAAGCCGGAAACGATCAACTATCGTACACTTAAACCAGAGAAGGACGGATTATTCTGTGAACGAATCTTCGGTCCTACGAAAGACTGGGAATGTTACTGTGGGAAATACAAACGAATCCGTTATAAAGGAGTTATTTGTGACCGCTGTGGCGTTGAAGTGACGAAAGCGAAAGTGCGTCGCGAACGAATGGGCCATATCGAGCTCGCGGCACCAGTTTCGCACATCTGGTACTTCAAAGGGATTCCAAGCCGCATGGGGCTTGTTCTCGACATGTCACCACGTGCACTTGAAGAAGTCATTTACTTCGCATCTTACGTGGTTACAGAGCCAGGTGACACACCGCTTGAGAAGAAACAACTTCTCTCGGAAAAAGAATTCCGTCTCTACCGTGAAAAATACGGTAGCGACTTCAAAGCAGACATGGGTGCTGAAGCCATCCGTACACTTCTTCAAGACGTGAATCTTGAAAAAGAAGTAGGCGAGCTTCGTGAAGAGTTGAAAACAGTCCAAGGTCAACGTCGTACACGTGCGATCAAGCGCTTGGAAGTTCTCGATGCGTTCTTCACTTCAGGAAACAATCCGGACTGGATGATCCTTGAAGTACTTCCTGTCATCCCACCAGAGCTTCGTCCGATGGTACAGCTCGATGGTGGACGCTTTGCGACATCTGACTTGAACGATTTGTATCGTCGAGTCATCAACCGTAACAACCGTCTCAAACGTTTGCTCGACCTCGGCGCGCCGAACATCATCGTGCAAAACGAGAAGCGTATGCTTCAAGAAGCGGTTGACGCCCTCATCGACAACGGTCGTCGTGGTCGTCCGGTAACAGGTCCTGGTAACCGTCCGCTTAAATCACTTTCACATATGTTGAAAGGGAAGCAAGGTCGTTTCCGTCAAAACCTTCTTGGTAAACGGGTCGACTATTCAGGACGTTCGGTTATCGTCGTAGGTCCGAACTTGAAGATGTACCAGTGTGGTCTTCCAAAAGAGATGGCACTTGAACTCTTCAAACCGTTCGTGATGAAAGAGCTTGTCGGTCGCGGCATCGCTTCAAACATCAAGAACGCCAAACGCAAAATCGAGAAGATGCAACCTGAAATCTGGGGCGTCCTTGAAGAAGTCATTCGTGAGCATCCGGTCCTCTTGAACCGTGCCCCGACGCTTCACCGCCTTGGTATTCAAGCATTCGAACCGATTCTTGTTGAAGGTCGTGCGATTCGCCTTCACCCACTCGTATGTACGGCATACAACGCCGACTTCGATGGTGACCAAATGGCCGTCCACGTTCCGCTCTCTGCTGAAGCACAAGCGGAAGCACGTCTTCTCATGCTCGCTGCACAGAACATCTTGAACCCGAAAGACGGAAAACCAGTTGTTACACCATCGCAGGATATGGTCCTCGGTAACTACTACATCTCACTCGAACGTGAAGATGCCGTCGGTCAAGGGAAAGTGTTCTCGAACGTCAACGAAGCGTTGATTGCTTACCAAAACGGTTATGTCCACTTGCACTCGCGTGTGGCACTTCCGGCACGTACGCTCAACAACCCGACGTTCACAGACGAACAGAACGAGAAATTGCTCATTACGACTGTTGGTAAGATGATCTTCAACGAAATCTTGCCAAACACGTTCCCATACTTGAACGAGCCGACGATGGAAAACTTACAGGAAGCAACGCCTGATAAGTACTTCATCGACAAAGGGGCGAACGTTGCGGAAGAAATCGCATCACGTCCAATCATCGACCCGTTCAAAAAAGGGTTCCTTGGAAAAGTCATCGCGGAAGTGTTCCAGAAGTTTGAAACGACGGAAACAAGCCGCATGCTTGACCGGATGAAAGATCTTGGCTTCAAGCACTCGACAAAAGCGGGTGTGACGGTTGGGATTGCCGATATCATCGTACTTCCGGATAAACAGGAAATTCTTGACGAAGCACAAAAACAAGTCGACCAAATCATGAAGTCGTTCCGTCGTGGTCTCATCACTGAAGATGAGCGTTACGAGCGCGTTGTCCGTGCTTGGAACGAAGCGAAGGATGAAATTCAATCACGATTGATGAAATCCCTCAACCGCTTGAACCCGATCTTCATGATGTCTGACTCAGGTGCCCGTGGTAACGCATCGAACTTTACGCAGCTTGCGGGTATGCGTGGTTTGATGGCCGCTCCATCTGGTCGCATCATCGAACTTCCAATCAAATCGTCATTCCGTGAAGGTCTGACGGTTCAAGAGTACTTCATCTCGACTCACGGGGCTCGTAAAGGTCTTGCCGATACAGCCTTGAAGACAGCCGATTCAGGTTACTTGACGCGTCGTCTCGTTGACGTAGCGCAAGATGTCATCATCCGTGAAGAAGATTGTGGAACAGACCGCGGAATCCGTGTTTCTGCACTCCGCGAAGGTACGGAAGAAATCGAAAGCTTGTACGACCGTCTCGTCGGACGTACATCGTTCGAAACGGTCACACACCCTGAAACGGGCGAAGTGTTGATCGATAAGAACGAATTGATCACAGAAGACATCGCGCGCATCATTGTAGATGCGGGTGTTGAAAAAGTTGAAATCCGTACAGCCTTTACATGTAACACGTCACACGGCGTATGTAAGAAGTGTTACGGACGCAACTTGGCGACTGGATCTAACGTTGAAGTCGGGGAAGCCGTCGGTATCATTGCCGCACAATCAATCGGTGAGCCAGGAACGCAGCTTACAATGCGTACCTTCCACACAGGTGGGGTTGCCGGAGACGATATCACACAAGGTCTTCCACGTATCCAAGAGGTATTCGAAGCCCGTAACCCGAAAGGTCAAGCGGTCATCTCGGAAATCTCTGGTACGGTCATCGACTTCACGGAATCGCGTGACAAGCGTGAACTCACGGTCGAAGGATTCAGTGAGACTCGTTCATACACGATTCCATTCGGAGCGCGTCTCCGCGTTCAAATCGGCGACACAGTAGAAGCCGGTGAAGTCTTCACGGAAGGTTCGATCGATCCGAAAGAATTGCTCGCCGTCCGTGGTGTGTCTGGTGTTCAGAACTATCTTCTCCAAGAAGTTCAAAAAGTATACCGGATGCAAGGGGTAGAAATCGGTGATAAGCACGTTGAGGTCATGGTTCGCCAAATGCTTCGTCGTGTCAAAGTTATCGAATCAGGTGACACACCACTTCTCCCTGGATCACTCGTCGACATCAGCGTCTTCAAAGAAGCGTGTAAAGATGCGATTCGTGATGGAAAACACCCAGCGACTGCGAAACCGGTCCTTCTCGGGATCACGAAAGCCTCTCTTGAGACAGATTCGTTCCTCTCAGCGGCTTCGTTCCAAGAAACGACTCGCGTCTTGACAGATGCAGCAATCAAAGGGAAACGCGACTATCTCCTCGGACTCAAAGAGAACGTCATCATCGGTAAGCTCGTTCCAGCTGGTACTGGAATGGCCGTCTACCGTGATGTTGAACTTAAAGAAGATGAGGCGCCAGTTGCGCTCGAAGATACAACAGTCGAGTAAAATACGTCTTGACAGCGCAGGTTGGCGGTGCTACTATGATTTAGTGCCGCCAATCGGTTGTTGTCGATGACAACGATGTCCAGCAGTCGGCAAGCTACTTGGACGTCCATCCGAACTTTCTCCGGGAAGGTTTGGCTGCTACAATTGCCACTTTCAAGGTATAACTCACGTTTTTGCGAGGTCATGGAATGCCTATGCCTCGTAAAAGCGTTTCGTTATGACCTTAAATGAACCACCCGGGTCGGTGGGACTAGAAAATAGCAACATTCAGGAAGGGAGGATCTTCAAAGATGCCTACTATTAACCAGTTAGTCCGTAAAGGACGTAAATCGAAAGTCGTGAAATCTGACTCTCCAGCACTTAACAAAGGTTACAACAGTTTCATCAAGTCACAAACAAACGTGAGCTCACCACAAAAACGTGGTGTTTGTACACGTGTTGGTACAATGACTCCGAAGAAACCGAACTCGGCGCTTCGTAAGTATGCTCGTGTTCGTTTGACTAACCAAATCGAAGTGACTGCGTACATCCCAGGTATTGGCCACAACCTTCAAGAGCACAGCGTTGTTCTTATCCGTGGAGGACGTGTAAAAGACTTACCAGGGGTACGTTACCACATCGTTCGTGGTGCGCTTGACACTGCAGGTGTTGATGGACGTATGCAAGGCCGTTCTAAATACGGTACGAAACGTCCGAAAGCTGCGAAGAAGTAATTCTCGCAAACTAAACTACAATTGAAATTTTGAAAGGAGGGTACTCGGATGCGTAAAAACCGTGCAGAACGTCGTGACGTTATCGCAGATCCGATCTACAACTCGAAATTGGTAACTCGCCTCATTAACCGTGTCATGTTAGACGGTAAAAAAGGTACAGCTCAAACTATCATTTACAACGCATTTGGCATCATCGCTGAACGCTCAGGCAAAGAGCCTATGGAAGTGTTCGAAGAAGCAATGAACAACATCATGCCTGTACTTGAAGTTAAAGCACGCCGTGTAGGTGGAGCTAACTACCAAGTTCCTGTTGAAGTTCGTCCAGAGCGCCGTACAACACTTGGTCTTCGTTACCTCGTGAACTACGCTCGTCTCCGCAACGAAAAAACGATGGAGCAACGTATCGCGAACGAAATCATGGATGCAGCCAACAACACTGGTGCATCTGTTAAGAAACGCGAAGACATGCATAAGATGGCAGAAGCAAACAAAGCATTTGCTCACTATCGTTGGTAATTTAATCGTAAAGCCCACTCCGCCAAGCATGGCTTAACGGAGTGGCTTTCGGGTATAATCATATCGTGTGCGCGCACACGAAAATCAAACATGCGGAAGGAGAATACCCAGTATGGCAAGAGAATTCTCCCTAAAGAATACTCGTAACATCGGGATTATGGCTCACATCGATGCCGGTAAAACGACAACAACTGAACGTATTCTTTATTACACAGGTCGTATCCATAAAATTGGTGAAACTCACGAAGGTGCTTCACAAATGGACTGGATGGAGCAGGAGCAAGAGCGTGGAATCACGATCACTTCAGCTGCGACAACTGCACAGTGGAATGGCCACCGTGTAAACATCATCGATACACCTGGACACGTAGACTTCACAGTAGAAGTTGAACGTTCACTCCGTGTACTTGATGGTGCGGTTGCTGTACTTGACGCTCAGTCAGGTGTAGAACCACAAACAGAAACTGTATGGCGTCAAGCGACGACATATGGTGTACCACGTGTCGTATTCGTCAACAAGATGGATAAAATCGGCGCAGACTTCTTGTACTCTGTGAAGACGCTCCACGATCGTCTTCAAGCGAACGCTTACGCGATCCAACTCCCAATCGGAGCAGAGGACGATTTCAAAGGGATCATCGATCTCGTTGAAATGAAGACTTACATGTACAACAACGACCTCGGTACTGACATCGAAGTAACGGATGGCTTCCCAGCTGACATGGCTGACCAAGCTGAAGAACTTCGCGGTCAATTGATCGAAGGTGTTGCTGACTTCAACGAAGAGTTGATGATGAAGTACCTTGAAGGTGAAGAGATTTCAATCGATGAATTGAAAGCTGCAATCCGTCAAGCGACACTTAGCGTTGAATTCTACCCTGTACTCGTTGGTTCTGCCTTCAAGAACAAAGGTGTTCAGCTCATGCTTAACGCCGTTGTTGATTACCTCCCATCACCAGTTGATGTAGAGTCAATCAAAGGGATCAACCTCGATACAGAAGAAGAAATCACGCGTGAGCCTTCTGACGAAGCTCCATTCTCAGCACTTGCGTTCAAAGTTATGACTGACCCTTACGTCGGTAAATTGACGTTCTTCCGCGTGTACTCTGGTACAGCTGAAGCAGGATCATACGTGAAGAACTCGACTAAAGGGAAGCGCGAGCGTCTCGGTCGTATCCTTCAAATGCACGCAAACAGCCGTGAAGAGATTCCAATGGTATTCGCTGGTGATATCGCCGCTGCTGTTGGTTTCAAAGACACGACTACTGGTGACACGCTTTGTTCTGAGAAAGATAACATCGTTCTCGAGTCAATGACGTTCCCAGAACCAGTTATCTCGGTTGCAATCGAGCCTAAATCGAAAGCAGACCAAGATAAGATGGGTCAAGCTCTTGCGAAACTCGCAGAAGAAGATCCAACATTCCGCACTGAAACAAACCCTGAGACTGGTCAAACGATCATCTCTGGTATGGGTGAGCTTCACCTTGATATCCTCGTTGACCGTATGCGTCGCGAGTTCAAAGTAGAAGCTAACGTTGGTGCACCACAAGTTGCTTACCGTGAAACAATCCGTGGCGCTGCGAAGATCGATTCGAAATTCGTTCGTCAGTCTGGTGGACGCGGTCAGTACGGTCACGTTGTCGTAGAATTCGAGCCGAACGAAGAAGGCGCTGGATTCGAGTTCGAGAACAAGATCGTCGGTGGTGTTGTACCACGTGAATACGTCCCTGCTGTTCAAAACGGGATTGAAGAAGCTCTCGAAAACGGTATCCTCGCTGGTTACCCAGTAGTAGACGTTAAAGCTCGTCTCGTATTCGGATCGTACCACGATGTCGACTCGAACGAGATGGCGTTTAAAGTTGCTGCTTCGATGGCGGTTAAACAACTTAAGGACCAAGCGAAAGCTGTCATCCTTGAGCCAATGATGCGTGTTGAAGTTGTTATCCCAGAAGAATACATGGGTGACATCATGGGTGACGTTACGTCACGCCGTGGACGCGTAGAAGGTATGGAAGCTCGCGGTAACGCACAAGTCGTTAAAGCGATGATTCCACTTTCAGAAATGTTCGGTTACGCAACATCACTTCGTTCACGTACACAAGGACGTGGAACGTACTCGATGCACTTCGATCACTACGAAGAAGTACCGAAATCAATTGCTGAAGAAATCGTCAAAAAAGCGAACGGCTAATAACGGTTGTATCGCTAGATTGATTGTTGTAAGCTAAGGAGGACGTATGTTAAAAGTAACCTACGTCTTCCTAGTTAAATAAAAACTAATCGTTTAATAGAGGAGGAATCTAGAATGGGTAAAGAAAAATTCGACCGTTCTAAACCGCACGTTAACGTTGGTACAATCGGCCACGTCGACCACGGTAAAACAACTTTGACTGCAGCAATCTCTGCTGTACTTTCACGTGCACAAGGTAAAACAGCTACTAAGTTCGACCAAATCGATGGTGCTCCAGAAGAGCGCGAACGCGGTATCACAATCGCAACAGCTCACATCGAGTACGAAACTGACAAGCGTCACTACGCACACGTTGACTGCCCAGGACACGCTGACTATGTTAAAAACATGATCACTGGTGCTGCACAAATGGACGGCGCGATCCTCGTTGTATCTGCAACAGATGGCCCAATGCCACAAACACGTGAGCACATCCTTCTTTCACGTCAAGTAGGTGTTCCTTACATCGTAGTATTCATGAACAAAGTTGACATGGTAGACGACGAAGAGCTTCTCGAACTCGTTGAAATGGAAATCCGTGAACTTCTTTCTGAATACGACTTCCCAGGCGACGACCTCCCTGTAATCAAAGGTTCTGCACTTGGCGCACTTAACGGTGAAGCTCAGTGGGAAGAAAAAGTTATGGAACTCATGAACGCTGTTGATGAGTACATCCCAGAACCAGTTCGTGACACTGAAAAAGACTTCATGATGCCTGTTGAGGACGTATTCTCAATCACTGGTCGTGGTACTGTAGCGACTGGTCGTGTTGAGCGTGGTGTTCTCCGCGTCAACGACGAGATCGAAATCGTTGGTCTTACAGAAGAAACGAAGAAAACTGTATGTACTGGTGTAGAGATGTTCCGTAAGCTTCTTGACTATGCTGAAGCTGGCGACAACATCGGTGCACTTCTCCGTGGTGTATCACGTGACGACATCGAGCGTGGACAAGTACTTGCTAAGCCAGGTTCAATCACACCACACTCAAAGTTCAAAGCATCAATCTACGTTCTTTCTAAAGAAGAGGGTGGCCGTCACACGCCATTCTTCGCGAACTACCGCCCGCAGTTCTACTTCCGTACAACTGACGTAACAGGTATCGTTCACCTTCCAGAAGGTACTGAAATGGTAATGCCAGGAGACAACATCGAGTTGACGATCGAATTGATTTCTACAATCGCGATCGAAGACGGTACACGTTTCTCTATCCGTGAGGGTGGCCGTACTGTAGGTGCTGGTTCAGTAACAGAAATCATCGAGTAATCGATTGATTCAACTGAACAACTTCAAGCAGTCCGCAATATGCGGGCTGCTTTTTTATGTTTTCATCATGACATGATAAGATGAGGCATATGAGAAAGGAGTGGCGTCATGCTGAAGCAACTAGAGACGATTTGTCGCTTGAATGGGATTGAGTATCGGATCGGCGGCTCAGAGCTGTTGAAGCACCATCACATTGTCGAGGTGACGAATGACATCGATGTCTTTGTGGAGCCAGACCAGTTTGAAAAAATCGACCGGGTACTCAGTCGTGCCGGTGAGAAGCAATCATCTGAACCACATGAAGCGTACTTGACGACTTATTTTGGAGAGTATGCATTCGAGGGAACAGATGTGGACGTCATGTCCAGTTTTCGAATGAAGTGCACGGACGGGATTTATACGCATCCTTTCATTGAGCCGGCTGGACAATGGATGCACCTCGAGGAGTGGATTGTTCTTTATACGGTGATTGATCGTGAAGAAAAACTAGATTCCTTGATTCACTATTTTAAGCACCACTCTATTAATGAAGGAATTGTCCATGAATGTTTAAAAAGAGCTCCGCAATCGGTCATAGAAGGGGTTACAGAGCGTTTTGGTGAGTTGATGAAACGCTAGGTCGAGTTGACATGGGAGTTCGTTTGAAAAATAGTTCAATAAAAGAATGAATTTTTGCTTGCAAAAGCTCGCGAATCTTGTTACATTAGGGAACGTTGAGCAACTCATCAGACAACCGGCAACTTCAAAAATCTAATCTTGCATTCCATGACCAGATTAGATATAATGATTAAGTGTTTGTGCGAGTGGTGAGAGACTTTACAGCAGAAAATGGGTCCAATCGTTGATTTGCAATGATCGGATGCCTCTGCTGACACAAGCACGCTGCGTTGAAGCGGGAGGTTATGACACGCCAGGCAGCATTGCCATGGCCGGTGTGGAAATTTCCGCGGAGAATTGTCTATTTTAAAAGTAGGCGACAAAGGAGGGAAACAAACATGGCAAATGAAAAAATTCGTATTCGTTTAAAAGCATATGACCATCGCGTTCTCGATCAATCAGCTGAGAAGATTGTTGACACTGCGAAGCGTTCAGGTGCAAAGGTATCGGGTCCAATCCCGCTTCCAACTGAAAAATCGGTTTACACGATCCTTCGTGCGGTTCACAAGTACAAAGATGCTCGTGAGCAGTTCGAAATGCGTACACACAAACGCTTGATCGACATCGTAAACCCAACACCGAAAACAGTCGATTCGCTTATGCGTCTCGAGTTACCATCAGGTGTAGACATCGAAATCAAACTTTAATTCTTCATATAGTAGATACTAGCCAGAAGAGACAATTAATTATTAACAGGAGGTGTATCTCATGGCTAAAGGAATCTTAGGAACAAAACTTGGTATGACTCAAATCTTCAACGAAGCAGGCGAAGTTGTACCAGTAACAGTAGTTGCTGTAGAAGGTAACGTCGTTCTTCAACTTAAAACAGTTGACACAGACGGTTACGAAGCAGTTCAACTTGGTTTCGGAGACATCAAAGAATCACGTCAAAACAAACCAGCAAAAGGTCACGCTGCGAAAGCAAACGCGACACCTAAGCGCTTCATCAAAGAAGTTCGTACTTCAGTAGAAGGATACGAAATCGGTCAAGAGATTAAGGCAGACATTTTCGCTGCAGGTGAATTAGTAGACGTTACAGGTACATCGAAAGGTAAAGGATTCCAAGGTGCGATCAAGCGTCACGGACAATCACGTGGACCAATGGCTCACGGTTCGCGCTACCACCGTCGTCCTGGTTCGATGGGTCCTGTCGCTCCTAACCGCGTATTCAAAGGGAAACTTCTTCCTGGTCAAATGGGTGGAGAGCGTAAAACAATTCAAAACCTTGAAGTCGTTAAAGTTGATGTGGAACGTGGCCTTCTCCTCGTGAAAGGTGCTATCCCAGGCGCTCGTAAATCGAACGTCATCATCAAATCAGCGGTCAAAGGTAACTAATTAACTGCACGGAAAGGAGGAATTACGAATGCCTAAAGTAGCTTTGCTTAACCAAACAGGTTCACAAGTTGGCGAAATCGAATTGGCAGAAGCCATCTTCGGAATCGAGCCAAACGAATCAGTACTTTACGACGCAATCGTCATGCAACAAGCATCACGCCGTCAAGGTACTCACGATACGAAAGGTCGCTCGGAAGTACGCGGTGGCGGCCGTAAACCATGGAAACAAAAGGGAACTGGTCGTGCGCGCCAAGGTTCTATCCGCTCACCACAATGGGTTGGTGGTGGTACAGTCTTCGGTCCAACACCACGTTCATACTCTTACAAACTTCCTAAGAAGGTTCGTCGTTTAGCACTTCTCTCGGCTCTTTCGTCGAAAGTACAAAACAACGAATTCATCGTCCTCGAAGGCCTTGCTTTCGATGCACCAAAAACAAAAGATATGGCTGCTGTACTCAACAGCTTATCAGTAGAACGTAAGGCTCTTGTAGTCACAGCGGACTACAATGAGACTATCGCTCTCGCAGCTCGTAACATCCCAGGAGTGACTGTGATCGACGCAGCAGGCGTAAACGTTCTTGACCTCGTTGCTAACGACAAAGTCATCTTCACTAAAGATGCGGTTGCGAAGGTAGAGGAGGTGCTTGCATAATGGCTCAAGCATACGATATCATCAAACGTCCAATCATCACTGAGCGTTCAGTTAGCCTCATGGAAGCTAACAAATACGTTTTCGAAATCGACGTAAAAGCGACTAAATCGCAAGTGAAACACGCTATCGAAACAATCTTCAACGTGAAAGTTGCTTCGGTAAACACAATGAACTACAAACCGAAAGCGAAACGTGTCGGTCGTCACTCTGGTTACACAGCTCGTCGTAAAAAAGCGATCGTAACCCTTGCTGAAGGCAACACAATCGACTTCCTCGGTTAATTAACTACCTTAGAAGAAAAGGAGGGAATCCTCGATGGCAATCAAAAAGTTTAAGCCGACCACTAACGGTCGTCGTAACATGACATCTCTCGACTTTGCAGAGATCACAACGAATCGCCCTGAAAAATCGTTAACTGAAAAGCTTTCGAAAAAAGGCGGACGTAACAACCAAGGTCGCTTGACTGTTCGTCACCAAGGTGGCGGTCACAAGCGTAAATACCGTATCATCGATTTCAAACGTAACAAAGATGGCGTTGCAGGACGCGTAGCAACGATCGAATACGATCCAAACCGTTCAGCAAACATCGCACTCATCAACTATGTAGATGGTGAGAAACGTTACATCCTCGCTCCTAAGGGCATCAAAGTAGGCATGGAAATCATGTCTGGTCCTGAAGCGGATATCAAAGTGGGGAACGCTCTTCCACTCGTAAACATCCCTGTCGGTACAACAATCCACAACATCGAGCTTAAGCCTGGTAAAGGCGGTCAGCTAGTTCGTGCGGCTGGTGCATCGGCACAAATCCAAGGACGTGACGGCAAGTACGTCATCGTTCGTCTTCAATCAGGTGAATCACGTTTGTTCCTCGGCACTTGCCGCGCGACAATCGGTTCAGTTGGTAACGAAGAACACGAACTCGTAAACATCGGTAAAGCAGGACGTTCACGTTGGTTAGGCAAACGCCCAACAGTACGTGGTTCTGTAATGAACCCGGTTGATCACCCACACGGTGGTGGTGAAGGTCGTGCGCCAATCGGTCGTTCGGGCCCACTTACTCCTTGGGGTAAACCAGCTCTTGGTCTTAAGACTCGTAAGAAAAACAAATCGAGCGACATGTACATCCTTCGTCGCCGTAAGAAATAATTACTACATGATTCTCGGGCGGTTCGAAAGGGCCGTTCCCGAATCATTCCAAAGGGAGGTTCTAACATGGGTCGCAGCTTGAAAAAAGGTCCATTCGCAGATCACCACTTACTCGCTAAAGTTGACAAACTCAACGAATCTGGTGAGAAGCAAGTCATCAAAACTTGGTCACGTCGCTCGACGATCTTCCCAGAATTCATGGGTCACACGTTCGGTGTGCACGATGGTCGTAAACACGTACCAGTATTCGTGACAGAAGACATGGTTGGTCACAAACTTGGTGAATTCGCTCCAACACGCACTTACAAAGGTCACGGATCAGACAAGAAAACGAAACGGTAATTTGAGGGGAGGTCAAATCCATGCAAGCTAAAGCATCAGCTAATATGGTCCGTCTTGCTCCTCGCAAAGCACGTCTCGTTGTAGACTTAATTCGCGGGAAACAAGTCGGCGAAGCGCTCTCTGTCCTTGCTCACACGAACAAGGCAGCATCGCCAGTCGTTGAAAAAGTATTAAAATCAGCGATTGCTAACGCAGAGCACAACTACGATATGAACATTGAGAACCTCGTCGTAACAGAAGCTTACGTAAACGAAGGTCCAACACTCAAACGCTTCCGCCCACGTGCGATGGGTCGCGCAAGCCGTATTAACAAACGCACAAGCCACATCCACATCGTGGTAACTGAGAAATAAGGAGGGATATGTAGTGGGTCAAAAGGTAAATCCGCACGGTCTTCGCGTTGGTGTTATCAAAGACTGGGATTCGCGTTGGTACGCTGAGAAAGACTACGCTGATCTCCTTCATGAAGACTTCGTTATTCGTGAATACATCGAAAACAAAATGAAGGATGCTAGTGTTTCTAAAGTTGAAATCGAACGCGCTGCAAACCGCGTGAACATTTCGCTTCACACTGCGAAGCCAGGTATGGTAATCGGTAAAGGTGGTTCTGAAATCGAATCACTCCGTAAACACATTACAAAACTCGCTGACGGAAAACGCGTTCACATCAACGTTGTTGAAGTGAAAAACGCTGACGCTGTTGCGAAGCTTGTAGCAGAAAACATTGCTCGTCAATTGGAAGGTCGCGTATCATTCCGTCGTGCAATGAAACAATCTATTCAACGTTCGATGCGTACTGGCATCAAAGGGATCAAAACAGAAGTTTCTGGTCGTCTTGGTGGCGCTGATATCGCTCGTTCAGAGAAGTACTCGGAAGGAACAGTTCCACTTCACACACTCCGTGCCGACATCGACTACGGAACAGCTGAAGCTGACACAACTTACGGTAAAATCGGCGTAAAAGTTTGGTTATACCACGGTGAAGTTCTTCCAACTAAAAACAACACAGCGAAAAACGCTGAATAATAAACACTCTTTCAGGAAGGAGGCAACACACTATGTTGTTACCTAAACGCGTGAAATATCGTCGTGTACACCGTGGTAAAATGCGCGGGAACGCTAAACGCGGCACAACTGTACACTTCGGTGAGTTCGGTCTCCAAGCTCTCGAAGCGAGCTGGATTACAAACCGTCAAATCGAATCAGCACGTATTGCAATGACACGTTATATGAAACGTGGTGGTAAAGTGTGGATCAAGATCTTCCCACACAAACCGTACACTAAAAAGCCTCTCGAAGTCCGAATGGGTTCGGGTAAAGGTGCTCCAGAAGGCTGGGTAGCTGTAGTTAAGCCTGGCAAAGTAATGTTCGAAATCGCAGGTGTATCTGAGGAAGTGGCACGTGAGGCACTTCGTCTTGCATCGCACAAACTTCCAGTAAAATGTAAGTTCGTGAAACGTGAAGAAAATGGTGGTGATACGAATGAAAGCAACTGATCTCCGTCAATCAACAACTGAAGAGCTCAACGGTAAAGTGGGCGAGTGGAAAGAAGAACTCTTTAACCTTCGCTTCCAACTTGCTACAGGTCAGCTTGAGAATCCTGCTCGTATCCGTGAAGTACGCAAGTCGATTGCGCGTGCTAAAACGATTCTTCGTGAACGCGAACTCGGCATCAACAACGGCTAATTACATCGGATTCTTGAGAGGAGGTAACACTCATGGAACGCAACAACCGTAAAGTGTTCACTGGTCGCGTCGTGTCTGACAAAATGGACAAAACGATCGTCGTCGCAGTAGAAACAAAGGTTCGTCATAAACTTTATGGCAAACGTGTAAACTACACGAAGAAATATAAAGCACACGATGAGAACAACGTCGCTAAAGTGGGCGATATCGTTCGCATCGCGGAAACACGTCCTCTTTCTAAAGACAAACGTTTCCGTCTTGTAACAGTAGTAGAAGAATCAGTAATCATCTAATAACAGTTCGGATTTATTAAACATCCGGAGGGAGGTACACTCGCATGATTCAACAAGAATCTCGCTTGAAAGTAGCAGACAACTCTGGCGCGCGTGAACTGTTGACAATTAAAGTTCTCGGTGGTTCTGGTCGTAAGACTGCAAACATCGGTGACATCATCGTCGCAACGGTAAAACAAGCAACACCAGGTGGCGTTGTTAAAAAAGGTGACGTTGTCAGAGCAGTTGTCGTTCGTACAAAACGCGGCGCTCGTCGTAAAGATGGTTCGTACATCCGTTTCGATGAGAACGCAGCAGTCATTATCAAAGATGACAAGAGCCCACGCGGCACACGGATCTTCGGGCCAGTTGCACGTGAACTTCGTGAAAAAGAATTCATGAAGATCGTTTCGTTGGCACCGGAAGTACTTTAATTTCCAATTTCAATCCTATAAGGAGGTGCGCAAACGATGCATGTTAAAAAAGGCGATACAGTCCAGGTAATGTCTGGTAAAGATAAAGGCAAGCAAGGGGTTATCCTCAAAGCTATGCCAAGCAAAAACCGCGTAGTGGTTGAAGGCGTAAACGTGATGAAAAAACACGCGAAACCTTCACAAGCGAATCCACAAGGCGGGATCCTTGAGATCGAAGCACCAATTCACGTCTCGAACGTAATGCCACTTGACCCTAAAACTGGCAAACCAACTCGTGTTGGTTTCAAAGTAGTCGATGGTAAAAAAGTTCGTGTCGCGAAATCGGGCGAATCACTCGATAAATAAGAAGAACGTGACGAAAGGAGGTCCATTCGACTATGAACCGTTTGCAAGAGAAGTATAAAAGCGACATCGTGAAAGCGATGATGGATAAATTCAACTATGACTCGGTCATGCAAGTACCGAAAATCGAAAAGATTGTCATCAACATGGGTGTAGGTGACGCTGTATCGAACTCGAAAGCACTTGACATGGCAGTTGAAGAATTAACAATTCTTTCAGGTCAAAAACCACTCGTAACGAAAGCGAAGAAATCAATCGCTGGTTTCAAACTTCGTGAAGGTATGCCAATCGGTGCGAAGGTTACACTTCGTGGCGAGCGCATGTACGATTTCCTCGACAAATTGGTAACTGTTTCACTTCCACGTGTACGTGACTTCCGCGGTGTATCGAAGAAAGCATTCGACGGACGCGGTAACTACACGCTTGGCGTGAAAGAGCAACTTATTTTCCCTGAGATCGATTACGATAAAGTATCTAAAGTACGCGGTATGGACATCGTTGTTGTTACAACAGCAAACACAGACGAAGAAGCACGTGAATTACTCACACTTCTCGGTATGCCATTCCAAAAATAATCTAGAGGGAGGTCGACAACATGGCTAAGAAGTCAATGGTGAATCGCGAACTTAAACGCGAGAAACTCGTTGCCCAGTACGCTGAAAAGCGTGCGAAGTTGAAAGCTGAAGGCGATTATATCGGACTCAGCAAATTGCCACGTAACTCGTCACCTGTACGCTTGCACAACCGTTGCAGCATCACAGGTCGTCCGCATGGTTACATGGGTAAATTCGGGATCAGCCGTATCAAGTTCCGTGATCTTGCATACAAAGGTCAAATCCCTGGTGTTAAAAAAGCAAGCTGGTAATCCACTAACAGTGTGAAAGGAGGTACATCGCATGGTAATGACAGACCCTATTGCAGATATGCTTACACGTATCCGTAACGCTAACATGGTTCGCCATGAAAAAATGGAGCTTCCAGCTTCGAACATTAAACGTGAGATCGCTGAAATCCTTAAGCGTGAAGGTTTCATTCGCGATGTTGAATATATCGAGGACGCTAAACAAGGTACACTTCGTCTTTTCCTTAAATATGGAGCAAGCAACGAACGTGTAATCACTGGTCTCAAACGTATTTCGAAACCAGGTCTTCGCGTATACGCAAAAGCTGATGAAGTACCTAAAGTACTCGGAGGACTCGGAATCGCAGTTCTTTCGACATCTAAAGGTCTTATGACTGATAAAGAAGCTCGCCAACAACAAGTCGGCGGCGAAGTGATCGCCTACATCTGGTAAGTCACTTTTCTAACAAGAACGGAGGTGTAATCAATGTCACGTATTGGTAAAAAACCAGTTACGATTCCTGCTGGCGTTACTGTAACAGTTGCTAATGACAACACGGTCACAGTAAAAGGTGCTAAAGGTGAACTTTCGCTTTCAGCTAACCCGGCATTGGAAATCAAAGTTGAAGAGAACGAATTGACGGTTGTTCGTCCAGACGAATCGAAAGAAAGCCGCACAATTCACGGTACGACACGTGCCCTTATTGCCAACATGGTACAAGGTGTGTCGAACGGATTCCAAAAAACACTTGAGATCTCGGGGGTTGGTTACCGTGCTACGAAGCAAGGTAACAAACTCGTCCTCAACCTCGGCTACTCGCACCCAATCGAGTACGTCGCTGAGGAAGGTATCGAAATCGAAGTTCCTTCAAACACGCAAATCATCGTAAAAGGGATTAACAAAGAGCGCGTCGGTCACGTTGCTGCTCAAATCCGCTCGTACCGTGCTCCAGAACCTTACAAAGGTAAAGGTGTTCGTTACTCTGATGAACGTATTCGCCGTAAAGAAGGTAAGACTGGTAAGTAATTCGTCACGAAATGAACGGAAAGGAGTGGCATAAATGATCACAAAGGCAGATAAAAATGCAGTTCGTAAAAAACGTCATGCTCGCGTACGTCGTACGATCACGGGGACAGCAGCTCGTCCACGTTTGAACGTATTCCGTTCGAGCAAGCACATTTACGTTCAACTTATCGATGACGCGGCACAAACAACGCTTGTGTCTGCATCTTCGAAAGATAAAGCTCTCGATCTTACAAATGGCGGTAACGTTGAAGCAGCGAAAGCTGTTGGTAAACTTGCTGCAGAACGTGCACTCGAGAAAGGTATCGACACAGTTGTGTTCGACCGTGGTGGATACCTCTATCATGGCCGCGTCAAAGCTGTTGCAGAAGCAGCTCGTGAAGCAGGTCTTAAATTCTAATAAAAAGGAGGGGACACTCGATGCGCCAGTTAGACGTTAACATGGAACAACTTGAAGAACGCGTTGTTACCGTAAACCGCGTCGCGAAAGTCGTAAAAGGTGGCCGCCGCTTCCGTTTTGCTGCTCTCGTAGTCGTAGGTGACAAAAATGGTCACGTCGGTTTCGGTACAGGTAAGGCACAAGAGGTGCCAGAAGCGATTCGCAAGGCTATTGAAGCCGCTAAGAAAAACATGGTACAAGTACCTATGGTTGGTACAACAATTCCACACGAAATCACAGGAGTATTCGGAGCAGGTCGTGTATTCATGAAACCAGCTTCTGAAGGTACTGGGGTTATCGCTGGTGGTCCAGTTCGTGCGGTGCTCGAACTTGCAGGTGTAGGTGACATCCTTTCGAAATCGTTAGGTTCAAACACACCGATCAACATCGTCCGCGCGACGGTACAGGGCTTGACTGAGCTCAAAAAAGCAGAGGAAGTTGCTAAACTACGTGGTAAAAGCGTAGAAGAACTTCTTAACTAAGGGAGGGAACTAGACATGGCGAAACTCGCAATCACCCTCACACGCAGCACAATTGGTCGTCCGGAAGATCAGCGTGTTACTGTACGTACACTCGGTCTTCGCAAAATGCATCAAACGGTCGTTGTCCCAGACAACGTCGCGATGCGCGGTATGATCAATAAAGTGTCGCACCTTGTGACTGTAAAAGAAATCAACGAATAATAAAGATTTTAATAAATAAGGAGGTGCCACTATGAAACTCCATGAATTGAAGCCAACTCCAGGTTCACGTCACGAACGTAACCGTGTCGGTCGCGGTATGGCGACTGGTAACGGTAAAACTTCTGGTCGTGGACACAAAGGTCAAAAAGCTCGTTCGGGCGGTGGCGTTCGTCCAGGATTCGAAGGTGGACAAAACCCACTTTACCGTCGTCTTCCAAAACGCGGTTTCAACAACCCAACTCGTAAAGAGTACGCGGTTGTTTCCCTAGACACGCTTAACCGTTTCGAAGCAGGTACTGAAGTTACTCCAGAACTCTTAATCGAGACTGGTGTTGTCAGCTCTGCTAAAGACGGAATCAAGGTCCTTGCTAACGGCAAGCTTGAAACTAAATTGACTGTAAAAGCCAACAAGTTCTCGGGTGCAGCGAAAGAAGCAATCGAAGCAGCTGGCGGTACAGTTGAGGTGATCTGATGTTTCAGACGATCTCCAATATGTGGCGCGTGAAAGATATTCGACAGCGTATTCTCTTCACACTCGCAATCATCATCATTTTCCGCATCGGGGCTCATATCCCGGTGCCGATGGTGAATACGGATGTGTTGCGTTTTGACTCAGGAGGTCTTCTTGACTTCTTGAACTTGTTTGGAGGAAATGCTTTACAGAACTTCTCCTTGTTCGCAATGGGGATCATGCCGTACATTACGGCATCGATCGTTGTGCAACTTTTACAAATGGACGTCGTTCCAAAGTTTGCCGAATGGGCTAAACAAGGAGAGGCGGGCCGTAAAAAGTTAGCGACGGTCACGCGCTATGGGACGATCATCTTAGGCTTTATCCAAGCGACTTCATTGTCGTTTGGATTCAACCGCCTCTACCCAGGTCTCGTCAATGAGATGTGGGGAACGGCAACGTACTTTGTGATCGCGATTGTACTCACTGCGGGTACGGCGTTCTTGATGTTCCTTGGTGAAATGACAACGGAGAAAGGTGTTGGGAATGGTATTTCCATCATTATCTTCGCTGGTATCGTTGCCGGGTTCCCAAGAATCTTTACGCAGATTTATGAAACAAAACTCCAAAACGCTGGAGATGCATTGTTCATTAATATCGTTTACTTGGTTGTATTGGCTCTCGTTATTTTGGCTGTGACGGTTGGGATCATTTATGTTCAACAAGCGGCACGCAAAATTCCAATCCAATATGCAAAACGCACGGCGAACCGTACCCCAGTGGGCGGTCAGTCGACGCACTTGCCAATCAAACTAAACGCAGCAGGTGTTATCCCGGTTATCTTCGCGATTTCCTTCATGGTAACACCACCAACTGTTGCAAGCTTCGTTGCTTCTCCGGAGACAACGCAAAAATTACAAACGTACTTTGACACGACGGCGCCAATCGGAATGTCGATTTACGTTGCGTTAATCATTGCGTTCTCATATTTCTATACGTTTGTTCAGGTCAATCCAGAGCAAATGGCAGAAAACCTGCAGAAGCAAGGTGGTTATATTCCTGGGATTCGTCCTGGGGCGCAAACAGAACAGTACATCACGAAGTTACTGTATCGATTGACTTTCTTCGGAGCGATTTTCTTATCGCTCGTGGCGATCATGCCGACAATCTTTATTAAGCTTGCCGGGCTTCCAACTTCCGTTCAAATCGGAGGAACGAGCATTTTGATCGTCATCGGGGTAGCCCTCGAAACGATGAAACAAATCGAGAGTCAACTTGTAAAACGACACTATAAAGGCTTTATCCGTTAAAGCGGAAGGAAGGGTCAACCCTTCCTTCCTGTCGTGTTTACAAGCCTTCGTGAAAATCAAAACTGGAGGCTAACCGAGATGAATCTAGTACTCATGGGCTTACCGGGTGCTGGGAAAGGGACTCAGGCGGCTAAAATCGTAGAAGAGTACCAAATCCCTCACATTTCGACAGGCGACATGTTTCGTGCGGCAATCAAAGGCGGAACGCCACTCGGTAAAGAGGCCAAGTCATTCATGGATAAAGGTGAACTCGTACCGGATGAGGTAACAATCGGAATCGTACGTGAACGTCTTAGCCAAGATGACACAGAAAAAGGTTTCTTACTCGATGGATTCCCGCGTACTGTTGCTCAAGCAGAGGCACTCGAAAGTTTGCTTAAAGATTTGGGGAAACAGATTGACCACGTCGTCAACATCGATGTGGATGCGGAAATTCTCGTTCCACGCTTAACAGGTCGTTGGATCTGCCCAACGTGTGGTGCGACATATCACGTGATCTTTAACCCACCAAAAGTGGAAGGTATCTGTGATGTGGATGGGTCGGCTCTTATGCAACGTGAAGACGATAAAGAGGAAACGGTTCGCCGTCGCCTTGACGTCAACATCGAGCAATCGAAACCACTCATTGACTTTTACGCTGAAAAAGGGTATCTTCGTACATTGGATGGAGATCGTCCAATCGATGTCGTGTATGCCGATGTCAAAGCATTACTCGGTGATACTGAATGATCATCACGAAGACGCCTCGTGAAATTGCGATTATGCGTGAGGCTGGGCAAATTGTTGCTCGAACGCACCAGGTGCTCAAACAGCACATTAAACCAGGAATCACGACGCTAGAGCTCGACCGGATTGCGGAAGATTACATTCGCAGCCAAGGTGCGACGCCATCGTTCAAAGGCTACAACGGTTTTACCGGTAGTGTTTGTGCTTCGGTGAATGAGGAGCTTGTTCATGGCATTCCAGGAAAACGGGTATTGAAAGATGGAGATATTATCTCAATCGACATCGGTGCCTACTACAATGGATACCATGGAGATTCCGCTTGGACTTATCCAGTGGGAACAATCTCGGAAGAGACACAGCGGCTACTTGACGTAACCGAAGAAAGTCTGTATAAAGGATTGGAGCACGCCAAGGCTGGAGGGCGATTGACAGATATTTCGCATGCGATTCAAGCATATGTTGAATCACATGACTTTTCTGTCGTCCGCGAATACGTCGGTCATGGTGTTGGACAAAATTTGCATGAAGAACCGCAAATTCCACACTATGGTCCACCGGGGAAAGGGCCGCGCCTGAAGACTGGGATGACGTTAGCCATTGAACCAATGGTCAACGCTGGTCAACGCTATGTTCGAACACTGGCTGATAACTGGACAGTTGTCACCGTGGACGGTAGCATGTGCGCCCACTTTGAGCACACCATCGCCATCACAGACGATGGATACGAGATTTTAACGAAACTCGATTCCGGTGAATGAGGCTCTATTGTTTCATACTGATCCATTTTGGATCCTTCTCTCACAGTAGATGGCAATAGATCGTCTGTGCTCCTAAAGATTTTCATATAGAAAGGGGAATAAATGATGGCGAAACAAGATGTCATTGAAGTGGAAGGCACTGTTGTCGAACCACTTCCGAACGCAATGTTTAAAGTGGAGTTAGAAAACGGCCACACGGTGCTCGCGCACGTCTCAGGGAAAATTCGGATGCACTACATTCGGATCCTTCCAGGTGACCGCGTAACTGTTGAGTTGTCTCCATACGACTTGACTCGCGGGCGGATTACGTACCGTTATAAGTAACTCCGATTTTTCCAGGAGGAGGGTATACTCATGAAAGTAAGACCGTCGGTAAAACCGATTTGCGAAAAATGTAAAGTTATTCGCCGTAAGGGTAAAGTAATGGTAATTTGCGAAAACCCGAAACACAAACAAAAACAAGGTTAATTTCAGAGGAGGTGCACACATGGCACGTATTGCTGGTGTAGATATTCCACGCGAAAAACGTATCGTTATTTCGCTCACATACATCTATGGTATTGGTAAAACAAAAGCACAAGAAATTTTGAAGGCTGCAAACGTTTCTGAAGAGACACGCACACGCGACCTTACTGAAGATGAACTCAACCGTATCCGTGAAGCAATTGACGGAATCAAAGTTGAAGGTGACCTTCGTCGTGAAGTTTCACTTAACATCAAACGTTTGATCGAGATCGGCGCATACCGCGGTATCCGTCATCGCCGTAGTCTCCCTGTTCGCGGTCAAAACACGAAGAACAACTCGCGTACTCGTAAAGGCCCACGCCGTACAGTAGCGAACAAGAAGAAGTAAAGGAGGGAATTGAACAATGGCGAAACGTAAGCAAAACGTACGTTCTAAACGTAAAGTTAAAAAACATGTTGAAGTCGGTGTGGTACACATCCGTTCTACATTCAACAACACAATCATTACAATCACTGACACGCAAGGTAACGCGATCTCATGGGCTACTTCTGGTAACCTCGGATTTAAAGGATCACGTAAATCGACTCCGTTCGCAGCACAAATGGCTGCTGAAACTGCAGCGAAAGTTGCAATGGACAACGGTATGCGTACAGTAGAAGTTAACGTTAAAGGTCCTGGTGCTGGACGTGAAGCGGCTATCCGTGCGCTCCAAGCTACTGGTCTCGAAGTTACTGCAATCCGTGACGTAACTCCAGTTCCGCACAACGGTTGCCGCCCTCCGAAACGTCGCCGCGTATAATCGCTTGAGCGTGTGAAGGGCTTACCTAGCACGACAGCTTATACTTTAGCAGCTCAAACTGCACGGCAGGATATACTCAAGGAGGGGTTCAGATGATCGAGATTGAAAAACCAAAGATCGAAACGGTCGAAATCAGCGAGGACGCTACGTTTGGTAAATTCGTAGTAGAACCGCTTGAACGTGGATATGGCACTACTCTCGGTAACTCACTACGTCGAATTCTATTGTCATCGCTCCCAGGTGCAGCGGTAACAGCGGTTCAAATCGATGGCGTGCTTCACGAGTTCTCTACGATTGACGGTGTTGTCGAAGATGTCACTCAAATCGTACTCAACCTCAAGAAGTTGGCACTCAAAGTGTACTCGGAAGAAGAGAAAACGCTTGAGATTAACGTTTCAAGTGCCGGTGCTGTCACTGCGGCAGACATTACCCATGATAGCGACGTTGAAATCTTGAATCCTGAGCTCCACATCGCGACTCTCGCTGACAATGCGACGCTTCGCATGCGTTTGACTGCTCGCCGTGGTCGTGGTTACGTCCAGGCAGAAGATAACAAACGTGATGATATGCCGATTGGGGTCATTCCAATCGATTCGATCTATACACCGATTCAACGCGTGAACTACGAAGTAGATAAAACACGTGTCGGTCAAGACGCAAGCTTTGATAAGCTTTTGTTAGACGTGTGGACAGATGGTTCAATTCGTCCGGAAGAAGCTGTATCATTAGGGGCTAAAATTTTGACTGAACACTTGAACATCTTCGTTGGTTTGACAGATGAAGCTCTCAACGCAGAAATTATGGTCGAGAAAGAAGAAGACCAAAAAGAAAAAGTACTCGAAATGACGATTGAAGAACTCGATCTCTCAGTTCGTTCGTACAACTGCTTGAAGCGCGCTGGCATCAACACTGTTCAAGAACTCGCAAACAAATCAGAGGAAGAGATGATGAAAGTTCGTAACCTCGGACGTAAATCACTCGAAGAAGTTCAACACAAGTTGGACGAACTCGGTTTGGGCTTGCGTAAAGAAGACTAAGTTCAACCGAAGGAGGGAAATGTAATGGCTTATTCGAAACTTGGCCGTACAAGCTCGCAACGCAAGGCGCTTTTGCGTGATCTTGCAACTGACCTAATCATCAACGAGCGCATTCAAACAACTGAACAAAAAGCGAAAGAACTTCGCCCAGTCGTTGAAAAATTGATCACTCTTGGGAAACGTGGCGATCTTCATGCCCGTCGTCAAGTAGCTTCATTCGTTCGCAAGGAGAACGCTGGAGAAAAAGACGCAATCCAAAAATTGTTCGAAGACGTGGCACCACGCTACGCTGAACGTCAAGGTGGATACACGCGCATCATGAAAGTCGGCCCACGCCGCGGTGATGGTGCAGAAGTTGTAATCATCGAACTCGTCTAATTCATTAGGCAGTCAACAGGGCATGCGGTGACGTATTGCCCTGTTTCCACATCAGAAAGGAGTCGACCCATGGAATCACAAATTATGGTACGGGATGTCGTATTTCATTACCCTGGACAGTCTGAGCCGGCGCTTAACGGCCTATCGCTCGATGTATATAAAGGGGAATGGCTTGCGATTGTCGGCCATAATGGTTCCGGCAAGTCGACGCTGACAAAGTTGTGGAACGGGCTTCTTATTCCTGAACAGGGGGAAGTCCGCGTCGAGACACTCGATCCGTCGAACGCCACAGACGTGTGGGACGTTCGAACGCGGATCGGGGTCGTCTTTCAAAATCCCGACAATCAATTTGTCGGGGCGACCGTGCGCGATGATGTGGCATTTTCTCTCGAAAACATGGGACTTCCACGTCAAGAAATGGTTCGTCGAATTGATGACAGTCTAGCGCGCGTTGGATTATCGGAACTAGCGGACCGTGAACCGCATCAGTTATCCGGTGGACAAAAGCAGCGCGTTGCGATAGCTGCGGCTCTCGCAATGCGCCCGCGTGTCCTCGTGCTCGATGAAGCGACCTCTATGCTCGACCCGATTGGGCGACAAGAGGTATTACAAACGGTACGACAGCTCGTCTCGGAAGGGATGACCGTTGTTGCCATTACACACGAGCTCGACGAAGTGTTGTTTGCCGACCGTATCATTGCATTGTCGAAAGGCACGATTGCGATGACCGGCACACCTGAAGACGTGTTTCAACATCCAGATACGCTTCGTGACATTCAATTAGATGTCCCGTTTATCGTTCGGATGCAACTCGAACTGAAGGCGCGTGGCATTCCACTCGATCGTCTGATGCTACAACATTCGGAGTTGGTGAACCATCTATGCCGATACGCATTGAAGAAGTAACATATCAATATCAACTGAATACTCCGTTTGAACGAACCGCGCTGCGCGATGTGAATGTAACCATTCCGTCGGGAGCGCTTGTTGCGTTTCTTGGGCATACGGGCTCTGGGAAATCAACACTCGTTCAACATATGAACGGCTTATTGCGCCCGACTGACGGACGCGTGGTGGTCGATGATATCACTGTCACCCCAATTCGGACGCGTCGTGACAAAAAACAGAATCTTTTACCGCTTCGGCGTCGCGTTGGGCTCGTCTTTCAATATCCAGAGCACCAATTGTTTGAAGAGACGGTCGAACGCGACGTCATGTTCGGTCCGCGCAACTTCGGGGCGACAGATGCCGAAGCGAAAGAGCGTGCCCACGAGGCCCTTCGTCTTGTTGGGTTAGATGAAGCATTATGGGATCGTTCTCCGTTTGATCTCTCAGGCGGCCAGATGCGTCGTGTGGCGATTGCTGGGGTTTTAGCGAGCCGACCCGACGTGCTTATTGTCGATGAACCGACAGCGGGTCTCGACCCGATTGGGAGACGGGACATGCTCGCCTTATTCAAACGCTTGCGAGAAGAGTTGAATCTGACGTTGATTCTTGTCTCGCATGACATGGACGATGTACTCACCTATGCAGAACGCGTCATCGTGATGGAGCATGGTCAAGTTGCGTTTGATGGGAATCCGTTTGAATTGTTTCAAGACGGGGCACTAGTCCGACGTCTCCAGTTAGATCTCCCGCATGTTCTTGAACTCGCTCGAGATTTAGCGCCAATCTTTGGTGAAACAGAGATTCCGCTTATACGGACCGAGACTGAATTGGCTGATTGGATAGCGGAACGACTGAAAGGGGGAGCGACATGATTATCGGTCAGTATATACCGGGACATTCGTGGCTCCACTCGCTCGATGCTCGTGCCAAGACACTTTTCATATTAGGATTTATCCCGGTCGTATTTTTAGCAGACAACTTGTGGACGAACTTGTTTCTACTAGCATTCACGTTATTTGTGGTTAAACTATCACAACTGTCGTGGCGTTATTTATGGAATGGATTACGCATGATTCTTTTTTTAATCGTCTTCACATTGTTGTTGCAGTTGTTATTCAATCGAGACGGCACACTTCTTTTCGAATTAGGTCCGATCGCGATTTATTCGGAGGGGATTCGGATGGGACTGATCGTCTCGCTTCGCTTCTTTTATCTCGTCATGTTGACGACACTCGTGACGTTGACGACGACACCGATGGAATTGACCGATTCAATTGAAGCGGGACTACGACCGTTCGAACGGATTCGTGTGCCGGCCCATGAGATTGCGTTGATGCTCTCTATTTCACTTCGTTTCCTCCCGACCCTCGCGGACGAGACGGACCGAATCATGAAAGCCCAGCAAGCTCGAGGCGTCGATTTGATGAGCGGACCTTGGAAATCCCGACTAAAAGGGGTCATTCCCCTTTTGATTCCATTGTTCATCTCCGCGTTTAAGCGCGCTGAGGACCTTGCTACAGCGATGGAGGCACGTGGTTACCGTGGAGGGGAAGGGCGGACGAGATTGCGTGAGATGGCGTGGCAAACGCGTGATACGGGCGTATTACTCATCTTTGTCGCCTTGACACTCATATTGTTTGGATTGAGAGGGATTGGATGAGACGTATTAAACTGATTGTTTCTTATGACGGAACGCATTATGCAGGATATCAAGTACAGCCGAATGGCAATACCATTCAAGCGGAAATCGAGGCAGTTCTGACCCGCATGCATCGTCATCCGGTAAAAATCGTCGCCTCTGGTCGCACAGACGCCCGTGTGCACGCATTAGGGCAAGTGATTCACTTTGATACGTCCCTACAGATGCCGGCTGAGCGGTTCGTCAAAGCGTTAAACGCGATGCTACCGGACGATATCCTCGTTAAACAGGCGGAAGAAACGGATACCTCATTTCACGCACGTTACGGTGCGAAACGAAAAGAGTATCGCTATCACATCCGTCAGACGGAGGACCCATTTCGTCGGCACTATGCTGCGACCGTGACCTATACGCTGAACGTAGAAGTGATGCGTCAAGCCATGGAGCGGTTGATTGGGACCCATGACTTCACGTCGTTCTCTGTAACAAAGGCGGAAGTCGAAGACCGTGTCCGTACCATCTACGAAGCCGAAGTGCTCGAGATAGGGGACGAGATGATCTTTCGGTTCGTTGGATCGGGCTTTTTATATAATCAAGTCCGTATTATGGTCGGGACGGTCATCGAGGTCGGGAGAGGGAAGTATCAGCCCGCTGATATCACCGAAATGCTGGAGGCGAAAGACCGCCGCGTGGCGGGAATCACCGCGCCCCCACATGGTTTGTATTTATGGAATGTGAATTATGAAAAAGTAGATTGACATTCCCCCTATAAAATCGTATTATATTCATTGGCATTTCATTTTCACATTTAGAGATGAACCACAATCTTAGCCCCGTAAACTAGGATTATGATAAAGCATCAAAAAAATTAAGTGAACAGACATTTCTAGGAGGTATTCCACATGCGCACAACATTCATGGCTAAAGCATCTGAAGTAGAACGCAAATGGCTCCTTATCGACGCAGAAGGCAAAACACTTGGTCGTTTGACTAGTGAAGTAGCTTCACTTCTTCGCGGTAAGCACAAGCCGACTTTCACACCACACGTTGATTGCGGAGACCACGTCATCATCATCAACGCTGAGAAAATCAAATTGACTGGTAACAAATTGAATGACAAGATCTACTACCGTCATTCAGGTCATCCAGGCGGTTTGAAATCACAAACTGCAAAAGAGCTTCTCGCAAAACGTCCAGAGCGTATGCTTGAACTCGCGATCAAAGGGATGCTTCCAAAAGGATCACTCGGTCGTCAACAATTCAACAAACTCCACGTTTACGCTGGAACTGAACACAAACATGAAGCACAAAAACCAGAAGTTTACGAACTTCGCGGTTAATCGAGACACAGGGAGGAACTAAACGATGGCAGATGTACGTTACTACGGAACAGGCCGCCGCAAACACTCGGTGGCTCGCGTTCACCTCGTTGCAGGTGACGGTAAAGTTGTTGTAAATGGCCGCGATATCTCAGAATACTTCGGTCATGAGACTTTAATCATGATGGCTAAATCACCACTCGTATTGACTGAAACAGAAGGTAAATACGATGTAATCGTTAACGTTAACGGTGGTGGATACACTGGACAAGCTGGAGCGATTCGCCACGGCGTATCACGTGCGCTTCTTCAAGCGGACCCAGAATTCCGTCCAAGCCTCAAAGAAAAAGGCTTCTTAACTCGTGACGCTCGTATGAAAGAACGTAAAAAATACGGTCTTAAAGCAGCACGTCGCGCACCACAATTCTCGAAGCGTTAATCTTCGCGATGTGGTTCGAACTCTCCATCCTTTTGGGTGGAGAGTTTTTTGTTTAAATTAGTCGATTCCGAACCCGTCAAGAAAACGCTTTTTTTGATATACTGATATCGAAACAGTTATAAGGGGGAAGCAATATGCTTACAGTAGAGCAAGTACGCGAGGAATTGGCGGGGCTTGTTGATCCGACAATCAACCGAACGCTTGGAGATACAGCGGGAGTTAAAGACATCCGCATTAAAGAAGACTATGTGAGTGTGAAAGTAGCACTCGGGCAAACAGGGAGCGGGGAACAGCTTCAGTTACAACAGGAGATCGTCACGTTGCTCAAGGGGAAAGGCTTTAAGACGGTTGGACTTCGTTTTGAGGCATTGAACGACGAAAGCTTGAAGGAGGCAACAAAGCCGGCAATCCTTCGTGAGAATTCAGGAACAACGTTTATCGCGATCGCTTCAGGTAAAGGTGGCGTAGGGAAATCGACAGTATCCGTCAACTTAGCTGTTGCCCTTGCGCGTGCCGGGAAGAAAGTTGGCTTGATTGATGCGGATATTTATGGATTCAGTGTTCCGGATATGCTTGGGATCGAAGAACGTCCGGTCGTTCGTGGGGAAAAAATCATTCCAGTTGAGCGGTTCGGCGTGAAAGTCATTTCGATGGGCTTCTTCGTTGAAGACAATGCGCCGGTTATCTGGCGTGGACCGATGCTTGGGAAGATGCTCAATAACTTCTTTAATGATGTGGAGTGGGGAGACCTCGACTATCTATTGCTCGACTTACCGCCAGGAACTGGAGACGTCGCGCTTGATATTCATTCCATGCTCCCGTCATGCCAAGAATTGATTGTGACGACACCTCATGCGACAGCAGCCTTCGTTGCTGCACGTGCGGGAGCGATGGCGATTAAAACGAACCATAAAGTGTTAGGTATCATTGAGAACATGGCTTACTTTGAAAGTAAGCTGACAGGTGAAAAAGAATACGTATTCGGTTACGGCGGTGGAGAGAAATTGTCAGAGGCGCTGAAGAGTAAGCTTCTCGCTCAAATTCCACTCGGTCAACCGTATGACAATGAGGAAGATTTTGCTCCTTCCGTCTATCGGGATGGCCATCCGTTCGAGCATACGTATGATGAGTTGGCGCAAGCAGTCATTCAACAAATAGAAGGGTGAATCGGTGAGAGATGAAAGTACAAGGTTTTTTACGTTTGTTTTGGACAACGCTCGTATTTGGAACGTTGTTTGGATTCCTGATGAATTTATTAGCGAATCCAGGTTATTTGGTCAGTCAGTCCTGGGAGGCAATTGTTACAGCGCTTAGTTACTCGAGTACATGGACTGGGATCAGCATGATGGGCTTCTTTGCCTATTTAATTGTTCACCGTGTGGGACTTGATTTATTCAGAGGACCACGTCTATGGAATCGAGTGCAAGTTCTGTTGATTGCATTCGCGATTTTTGATGCCGTCTACTTACGAGTGCTCGCATTCGGAAATGATCATGTGTGGCGTTATATCGGCGAGATGGTTGTTTTACTCATTGTCGCTTGGGTAGTTGCTACGAGTAAGGCGAAACAAACGAACATGACGGCTTTCATCCCGACCCTTTTCTTAATGACAGTGATTACGTTAATCGAGTGGATTCCAGCACTTCAAACAACGGACGAGATTCCATTACTTTGGCCGGCGCTAGCTACATTAGTGTTTGCGAACGCCTATCAAGTGTTGATGCTTCATCGTTTCCAACAAACCGGACAAGTTGCTGAATCAGCTTCATCTGGAGAAGTGAAGAAAAAAAGCAAAAAACAGATGTCGTCAAAATCCTCTTAAACGTTACCGGTTGTATGGATTGCTCTACTTCAGTGGAGCGGTTCATCAACCGGTTTTTTTATATTTAATCGTTCGAATGAAAAAAATAAAAGTTTTTTTAGAAAAATAGTTGACGGAATTTTAGGATGCTGATATATTAATAAACGTCGCTGATGTTGTTCACGAAACAACCTTCAGGAAGCGAAAAAAATAATAAAAAGTGGTTGACTTTACTGAGTCAAATCGCTATTATTAAAAAGTCGCTAACATGACAACGATTGGTCTTTGAAAACTGAACGATGAGGCAAAAAAAGTTTTACAATTTTTGAATGAAGCGCAAGCTTCGTCAATTTAAGAGCTATATCAAATTCTTTGGAGAGTTTGATCCTGGCTCAGGACGAACGCTGGCG
>NZ_JACSKD010000011.1:0-62687 GCF_018617455.1 Exiguobacterium sp. s22 | reverse complement strand
AAGATGACGGTACCCACATGCTCCACTATTTCCGGCGTGTGCGCTGACGAATATCCGCGCCCCAACAAATCCGCCACATCCGCAATTGCTTCCTTGACGATTTCTTCCCGAGTCTGGCTGATTGCGTTGAATGTCGGTTTAAACGGAATCGGGGCGGACTTGCGTTCCACCTCTTGTCCGTTAATCTGCGCCAACACGCGCTCACCTGCAGCTACGATGGGTGGCAGGCTGTCAACCGCACGCTGTCGCGCTGTCCGTCGCACGGCGTCAAGTAGCGCAGAGATTTCGTCAGGTGTACCGATCAGTGTCGATGACTTGCCGTAGATTGTCGTTTTAAGTTTCATGCGTGACCTCCGTAAGTTTCGTTTGTTTTCGCTTTACACTGTATATAGGGTAAATTTGCGGAAATTATCCACTTTTGGCGTAAATTTCTCGCCACAAATTTCCCTACGCCATCTTTCGCTTTCTACTACATAAAGACCGCCACCACTTTGAATTATCCGGTTTTCGCAAAAAAGACGCCCACTAATTTATGGGCGCCCCACTACTGTTAACCATTCGTTCTTGATCGCTAACGCCAGCCCAATCGCACAGGCGTCACTCTCGTCATCTGTCGCGAACTGACCGCTATAACCCGTCAAATCACGCACAGCCTGCGCCACTTCCGCCTTCTCTGCGCGACCTTTGCCGACAACCAACTTCTTGACGGAGGATTGCGCGATTGGCTTCTCGGTGACTGCGCTACCTGCCGCCAACAGCCCGCGGTCTACCGCAGACCAAGCGGAAAAGACGGTATAATTTTGGTGCGCCATGCTTGCGTTGTAGCCCTCGCGGACTACTGCGTCATATGGCGGGTATTGTCTGGCGAATAACTGCGCCCACGCTTCGATATGTTGCGTACGATTGGCGAGTGCTTCACCCTGTGCCGTCTTACAGTGCGAGTGAGCGACCACGTACGCCTTGTTTTTAGCGGTGTCTACGTCAATGACTGCGGCACCGGGTGACGACAAGCTGATGTCCCACGACAGTATGCGCATGACGTCCTTCTTACGGCGCGCCATTACAGCCCACCGCCCATCTTACGGAGTTTGTCGTACAAGCCGATACAGGCGCCACACAAGAACGTAATCACGAAACCTGCGAGTCCTGCGATGGCGAACGCGAGCACATTTCCCGTGAAGAAGGCGTAGACGGCGCCGACACCGATCAAGACGACCGCCAAGTAAATCAAATACGTCAACAACGTGTATGCGTTCATTCGGCCTCACCTGCTTTGGTGTCGTATTTCTCGTAAGCCAGCGCAGTTTCCGCAGCAAGCGCCCGATACATAAACTCACTCTCACGTTTCAGCGCCAAATCCAAATCCTCGCGGAGTTCCGCAAGTTGACGCTTGTTTACGTGGTTGACGATTTGGTACATCAACACCGATGTAAACAACAAACCGCTAAGTACGTCACCCGTTAAAAAGCTAACTACCGCAGCAAATGCGACCAGCGCACCACTTACGTAATCAATCCATTTCTCGTATGTTGTCATAGCGCACCTCCACGTAGTTTAACAATCTCTTCGTAAGCCTCGATAACCGGGCGTTTCTTGTATTCCGGTAACCGCGACTTCTTCGTCTGCTCGTAAGTTTGCGTAATTTGCGCAATCTCGGCGCCAATCAAACCGTCAACAATCGCCTGCTTATGGTTGTTGAACGTCCAGTTGTGCAAGTCGACGGGTGGCGGGGTCTGCGCCTGTACAGCTTTCACGACGCCAGCAAACCGGTCGAGCACTTCCTTGCGCATCTCTTCCGTGATGTAAACACCGAAGGCCCGCACGTCCGGGTTGTCGGCGTATTCTTCCGGTGTCATCGCCCACGACTTTTTACTAGCGTTGACGTACGTAATCACGAAGTAATCAAGTCCGTACATAATCGAGTACACCGTGCACTGATCGATGTGCTTCGCTTCCGGCGCTGACAAGCTATATGGCTTGGTTCGCGCTGACGTCGTCTGTTTCGACTTGATTTCGAGTCCGACCGTCAACACTTCGCCGTCATCCGTCACATACTCCATGATACCGTCAGATGTGCCCATGAGCGCCATGTCTACGCCATCGTAGTTTACGACGTGTTGGCGGTAGATAAAGTCCTCAAACGCAGGGTAGCCATCAGTGGTGCGGGCGAGGCGGAAGGTGGCGGGCTTGCCGGTGAATTTCGGATAATGCTTCTCCGCCAACAACAATTCCCGCTGTAGCCAATCACCGAGTGCCGTACCTTGCGCAGTCCAGCGCCGTTGGTGCGGAGGTGTGCGAGTTTCGTCTTTCTTCGACTTGCAGACTTTCTCGTACAGGTCGCGGAGTGACGACCCTGCCGCAGATGGCGAGAAGTTCGGTACCTTCCAGTTCATATTCGCAAACTTGTTGACGCGCTTGATCTTCGCATAGGCTTCGTGAAGTTGCGCGTCCAACTCATCATCGTAAGGCTCGCGGTAACTGTGAAACTCGTCCAAGTAGGCGGCAAATGCGTCACCCAACGAAGATGCTACGTCATGGTGGTAGTCAGCGGAGATTCCCGCAGTGTTGCGGTTGATTAGCTTTGACAATCAATCACGTCCCTTTGCGTTTAATTGCATGATATACGTCATACAGGCGCCACCGCCGACAATCACGTCGTTACCGTTGACAATCGTAGGTACCGACATGATGCGGTGCTTGGCGGCGAGTTCCGGCTGTTCTTCGACATCTACCGTCGTATGCGGAATGTTGGCGCCTTTCAAAGTGTTGCCGACCAATTTGCATGGTGCGCAGTTCTTGCGCTCAAACTTGATGATTTGGCTCATTTGGCGCCACCCTTTCGTGATGTTTTAATTTCTTTGGCGATGTTTGTCGCCAACCAACCAACTACGTAACACATCGAAACTACGAATACGACGTCAACTACCGTCTCAAAGTAAAGCGCCAACAATGCGTAGATTACAAATATGATTGCGCCGACTCCCGTCATGACAACGAAAGTCAGCAGTTTAGCGATGAACTCTTTCACGTGATCACCGTTCCTTTCGTGATTGTTTGATTGGTTCGATAATTAGCCAGTCGATATACATGTAAATTAACGTCAGTAAAGCGATTCCTACGATACTGAGCATCGGAAATCCAAAGACCCAAAAAGCAATTCGCGGATGTACCTCTGCAAAGATTTGAATCAATACTGCCAACGTGATTACGCCAATAAATGTACCGCCGTACAACAAGACCGATTTAACTGATTCCCAAAGTCGTTTAGCAAATAGTTTCACGCAAACCATTCCTTTCTCGATTTCATTTCGCCCCAACAGCGCCCCAACTCGATGTCCGTCTTGTTCGGCACATCGCCAAACGGGTAACTTTCGAGCATCACGCGCTCAAACTCGTCAACTTCCGCATCCGTGATCGTGTCCGGCACCAACAGTAATACTTCGTCGTGTACCGTTGCCCACAGTTTCCAGCCTTTACGGGCGCACAGCTTGTGCAGCGCATTTAGCGTAACTTTCGTCTGAATGGCGCTACTTCCCTGAATGATAGCGTTCGTCGCTTGGCGCAGTGCCCGCATGGTGCGCCCACGTTGCTCCCAATTGCCGGTAGTCTTGCCACTGGCGTCAGGTAGGCGTCGTTTGCGTTGTTCTCCGTCAAGCCACACGAATCCGTGACGTGCCGCATACTTCTTGTTACCTTCAATCCACGCCTTAACTTTCGGCAGTCGAGCGAAGAAGTCGTCAATGAACAATTCCGCCTCTGCTTTCGAGATTCCAAGCTGTTGGGCGAGTGTCGCCGGACCGGTACCGTACATACACGACAAGACGCCAACCTTCATTGCTTTACGCTCAAATGTGCCATCACCGCACTCTTCGTAAGGCTTGCCGTAAACTTCGCTAGCCATCGAAGCGTAGATGTCGCGCCCGGTGGCGTATGCTTCCAACAACGTCGGTTCCTGCGTAAAATGCGCCAATGCGCGGACTTCTTGTTGCGACCAGTCACCGCCCATGATCAAATAACCTTCCGGTGCCAAAAACAACTTACGCGCCGACTTGGGGATATTCTGTAAATTTGCCCCGTTGCCGCCACTGCTGAATCGACCGGTAACTGTGCCATTCTGCTTGAATTGCGTATGCAACCGCCCTGTTTTCGGGTGAACCAGTTCCGGTAATTTCGAGATATACGTCGAGTACAGCTTCACGTCCGCCTTGTAGTCGAGTAATCGCTTGATCACGGGGAATTCGCCACTTAACGGCTTCAACACCTTTTTGGCGTCGGTACTCTCTAATTTGCGCTTGGTGATGCGCTCCAACGCAGGTTTAAGCTGATGTGGCGAGTTGATATTAAAGTCCGTCACACCTGCGCCAATCTCCGCCACCAACGCCACTTCTTCCTCGTCGATTCGCGCCTTCATTTCGGTACCGTAAGTTTTCGCAAACTCAAGGTCGATGACGAAGCCGTTGCGCTCCATGTCGAGGACTGCGTACAACAACGGTACTTCGACACTCTCGAAATAGCGCTGCACTGACGGAATCTTGGCGAAGTGTTTGCGTTGGAACTCGTACAAGCGCCATGTGAGGTGCGTATCCTTTGCGGCATATACGGTGGCGACGTCTAGCGGAATCTCCGCAAACTTGGCGTCTTTACCGAACAACTCGCTGAACGTGTCTGACGGCTCATGCAAATACTTCGTAGCCAAATTCTTGAGCGCCATCGACGGCTCGTTTTCGTTAAGTAGCTGCATCGCCTCTTGCGTGTCCCAAACAACGCCAGCCAACTCGTAACCGTGACGGCGGAACATGTGCATATCGTACTTGGCGTTATGCAGCACCTTGCCGACAGTTTCGCTGATGACGATTGGCGCTAGTGTTTTCAACACTGCGGTGGCGTCCAATTCCGTCCGTTCCGTATGACCGAAAGGCACGTAGAAGTGCAAATCGGCGGTAGGCAGCGTCAACGAAATGCCCACGATCACGTCCGCATACACGTCGAGTCCCGTAGTTTCCGTGTCTAGCCCGATTACCGGTTCCTTGAGGGTGAGCGCCACCATACGGTCCAACTCACGTTGATTGCGGACCATGTGGTAGTTTGACGGCTTGTTGGCGACCAGTTCTTGTAGCGTGGCTTCACGGTCCATCTCAATTAGCGCCTTGTGTAGCGCCATCGCCTCAGCCTTCGAGAACCGCTTGCCCGCCTTCTCCGGCAGACGTCCGAGTTTCCCGGCATCCATCGCCTGCTTCACAGCCTGCAACTTGGCGCGGTCTGCGTCACTCAATTTGGTGGCGAAAACTCGCGCCCAAGCGTCATCCATCGTTTCCTGTTGTGCCGCCTTCTGCGCCTTGACGCGGGCGACCGCTTGCTTGCGGGCATCGGCGTCAACAGGCGGTGCGGGTTGTAGTTTCACGTCTAGCGTCAAATGCGCTCACCCTTTCTGCGTAATTTGCGTTTTTAGCGTAATTGTGCGTCGAGTGCCGTTAAGTTATGCGCGATCACTTCGACGACTTTCACTGTGACGGAATTTCCCGCCTGCTTGTACAATTGTGAATCGGAGACACCGGCGGCTCGCGCTTTGGCGAACTGTTCGTCGGTGAAGTCTTGGAGGCGCCAGCATTCGAGTGGCGTTAGCTTGCGGATTCGGTATTTTGGCGTAGCCTCAAGTACAGTGTTTTGCGCCTGATTACGGTTCATACCTCTCCAGTCACTCGCCGACAAACAAACGCTGACGTCGATTTCTTTTCCGATACCTGTTTTGCGGGAGTATTGAACAGTCGTAATCCCATGTTTATCTTGCGCTGTCAGCGTAAACATCGGCTCATCGTTGTCTTTAAATCGACGTCCGTTCTGGCGCTTCTCTGCGCGATCTGGCGTAAGTGTGGCGTGTACAGCCGGTTCCAAAATCCGTGGCTCTTGGTTCCCACCTTGCATCGCTAGGAGAGCCGGGGATACGCCACCAATCCCGTAAACCTCGTTTAGTGATTTGTATTGATAGAGTTGCAAATCGCCAACAACGTGAATCCCGTCCTTTGGTTCAGCGATTTTAGGTTCACGGCAACCACCTTGCATTGTATGGGGTGTCGGCGCCTGACCGTCAATTCCGTACACCCGGTTCATGATATCCATGCCCCAATGATTGAGGTTAGCTACTACAACGGTATTCTCTTCGACAATCTTCTTAATGTCTTTAGTCTCTGATGCGTTAATAGTCGGACAAATGCCGCTATACAATCGAACTTTATCGGCACTTTTTTGGCGCGAGTCAATGCAGTCGTGATTTGACACCTTTCCGCCGACGAGGTCAATTAATTTCGCAGTCTTCTCGTTACTCAAGTAGTACTTGGCGTCAACTTCCGTTTCCAACACGTCACGGAGTTTGGCGCCAACCACGTCATATGCCGAGGCCCAACCGAAGAAGTTGAACGATTTGACGCCCCCTGCGCCACTGAAACGCTTCTTGGCTTTGGCGACAATTCCCGTACCCTTGATGTCCCACGCTTCCTGCGCCACCAAGTCGTCACGTACCGCCACAATGAAGATGCGCTCACGGTTCTGTGGTACTCCGAAGAATTTCGTGTTGAGGACTTCGAAGTCGACGGTATAGCCTAACTCGTTCAATGTGCGCAGGATAACGTCCACTGTATTGCCTTTATCGTGCGACAACAGCCCCTTCACGTTTTCGAGCACCAAATACTTCGGCTTGATCGCTTTGGCGGCACGCGCCACTTCGAAGAACAGCGTCCCTCGGCTATCCTCGAAGCCACCCCGCTTGCCTGCGACACTGAACGCCTGACACGGGAACCCACCGGCAATCACGTCGACTTGGCCGTGTAACTCGGCGAACTCTTCGTCAGTGACCGCTGTAATGTCATGCCACTCTTTGGCGCCTTCCACGTTATGAATCGCCTTATACGACTGTCGGGCGAACTTGTCGATTTCGCAGAAGCCGACACACTCCCAACCTACGCGTTCGAACGCTGAATGAAACCCACCGATTCCTGCGAAAAAGTCCAAATACCGTAATTTGCGCAATAGACGCACCTCCGTGTTTGTTTGATACCGCTCAATCAGACCATTCTTCTAATACGACAATCCGCGTGTCCTCCGACTCGATGACGTTGATCACGTGGTCACCGAAACTTCCGACAACAAGGCGGGATTTGTCCTCGACCGCCATTAACTCGTCAATCAACTGTTGTACCGTCATGCTTGCGCCTCCTTGCGATTAATCCGTTTGACCATCACCAACTGCCCGTCAATGCGCTCCTTGCGGTAACCCAATCGCGTCAGGTACCGTTCATAGGCACGTTGGCGGCGACCATCGCTACCAGCGACAGCTATCGCGAAATGTGGCAAGCTAAACCGTCCCTCGAAGTCAATCAACGCTTGCTTGGCGAACAGTAGCCCTTCAAGACCGCCGTCACCAGTGATGCGATTGTCGAATACATCGGAGCTGTACGTTTGCTTGCGCTTCTTGACGATTGCCAACGCCACATAAAAATACGGCATGGCGGCGTTTACCGTTTCGTCCCGTTGCATAGCGACTAGCGCCGTCTTGCCGTTGGCGAGCTTCTTGCGGGTATACCAGTCATTGCCGTCCCAACTGCGTTCCCACAGCATGGCGTCACCTCACGCAAACAAGCTCAACTTGGTCCACTTGCCTGCTGCGATGGTTTCGTTCTGTGCCCAATATTCGCGTTGTGACGCATTTTCGATGACGTACACGTCAAAGCGGTCGACTCCGATAATGACGTCAGCCTCTTCGATTGAGTACGGTTTGCCGGAATTCTTCGCCCCACTGACCACCAACGCGCCTCCGCGATCTTGGCGCACGTATACCGTCTTGACTTGCGCACGCTCGTAATGGCGCTTGCCCGGACGACGAATCAACAGGTCATGCGCCGATGTGACGACAGGTTCCGCCACCTCATACCCATTGCGGATTAGCGCCTGTACCGCCATCAATTCGGACAGTCTGCCAGTTTCGGCAGTTGTGGTGGCGTAGTTTACGTGGTCTTGCGTGAGTGCTTTATAGTTTAAAGGTGTCGCCATGTACGTTACCTCACGTTTCTTTAAAGTGTTGGCGGAGATTAAGCGCTCCGCCGTCGCTGGTCAATCGTATGTCGTAGTGCCCGTACCGTCGCGCTTATGTGCGGTCAGTCAGCGTAGACTTAGAAGGGAAGCGAATCCTCATCAACATCCGCCTCAATCGTGTTGCCGGTCGGCCCGCCAACCTTGCTGTCATCGAGACGTTCCGCCAACTTGCGGTCGAACGCGTAGATGTCCTCAAGCTGTTCTTCGTGTGAGCGCTCCTGCACCAATGACTCAAAGTCTTCGTCAGTGAACTCAATCTCCGCCGCTTTCTCAAACGCCGCCAACTCTTTAGCGTCCAGCTCGTCTTCGTCAAGTTGCGTCAATGTAGCGGTCGTATTTGTTCCATCGCCAACCTTCTCCAGCTCAAATGCGGTTGTCGCCAGTTTTTTAGCTTTCTTCTGGAGCATCGTGATCACCGCTTTGGCTTGGTTCTTCGTCAAATCAAAGAACGCTTTCTGACCAGTTTCCAAATCGACCGCACCCAAAATGTATTTGGGCTTTGGCGTGATTTGATACGCTTGGTCTCGCAAAGCCTTATTTCCCGCCTCGTCCTTCACTTTCTTGGCGTCGGCGTAAAGTAGTTCAGCCGCTTTTTGGTACAGGTTGTCATTCGATGCAACGGCTGTGGAATTGAACACTTTGTACACTGACGCGCACTTGTATTCCACAATGTCGTCAACTGTTTGAATCCGAACCTTGTACTTCATCCCCGGCTTAAACGGAGTGAACGCCACCGACGAACCTCCGCCGCTATTCTCCGCCAATGCCGATTTGATTGCGCTACTACCTCGTTTAATTGCCATGTACGCAAAACCTCCGTAAATTGTTGTACCTCTTCGCAAGGCCACGTCAGCCCCGGACTGTGCGGATGAGTCCCGGACTGGCGTCGGCTCACGAAGTTAATCCTTCCCGACGTGTGGCTGGTCACGCAATTCGGCGCCCACCGACGCTACCGTTGCGTTTGATTTGTTCAACGATCAAGCGTGTTGCTTCGTCATGTCCGTGATGCTGCACAATGTGAAACCTCCTTTGCGTAATTTGCGTAGTATTAGTACAAACGTCGTAACAGTTATCCACAATTTTGCGTAATAAGTAGTAATATTTTAGTAATTTGCGAATTTACCTGTGGATAAGTATTGCAACGGTGGTTTTTGCGTGTTACTATGAACTCGTAAGCAAGGCGCATAAAGCGTAATTAGCGCATGACTAAATAAGCGTTACACGCCCCTGCGAAAATTTAATGACAACGTTACTTTATGTTACGCACAGTCCGGGTGTTGCGAATAATCCGCCCAACACGTCACAATCGTGTTTTGCAGGTCATCAACGCCCAACCGCATGACAATCGCACCATTACGGTACACCCGTGCGATTCCGCTCTTTGTCTCAACGCGACCGACGTACTCGGCGTTCTTGAAAGCGTCACGTAGCGTGTTCAACGCATGGTGACGGTCGGCTTGCGGGTTGACCCGTTCTAAGAAGCGCATGATTGCATGATCAGTGACGCGACACTGGCGGAAATTGACGGTATACATCATGTTAGCGAAGTCGCGGTGACGTTTCGTGTTGCGGATTTTACGTTGCATGAGTTGTTGATTTCTTCCCATTATTCATCGTCTCCTTTTTGTTAAGCAGAAGTATTGCGTGCAAAAATGTTATATTTTCGATAGAATGGGAATGAAGTAAATGACACAGGGCATAAGTTACATATATCCCTGCGCCACACTTCACCCACGTATATTACGACAAAAAAGTTAGGCAGCAGTTTCTAACAAATATCGGCTTGCTTGGCGTGAGAACTTCGCAAGTCGAGTCTGTACGGTTTTGTAAGTAAAGCGATCATAGCCGAGAATGAGGTTGCTTTGGCGAGCGACTTCACTCATATTAAGGCTCTTGATCTCGTCCGATTTGGATTCGTTGGCGCGAATCACTTCGGTAATAGCGGTGAGTATGGCGGTTACTTCTACGTCATTACTTGCATATGTTAGGATGGCGGACAGTTGCTTGGCGGCGGCTTGTCCGTCTTCTTTTTGTTCAAAAACCGCATCGGCGCCGGGCACCGTTGGTTCCGAACAAATCGTCAGCCGTGCGATGGTTTGGCGTCCATCAACAGCGGCGTCAAGGTCGTCTGTGCTCTGCATCAGCGCTTTGGCGTTCGCTTCCGCATAATCCTGCAACCGTCGTTTGGCGCATGTTGCTAGGTATCCGAGCACTTTGTCGGGCACCAACTCCAAATCGCCTCGTGCTCGTTTCCGCAGCACGGCGTCGATTGAGTCTTCCACGGCACATTCAATCATTTGAGAGTCCCGTGATCGCTTCCGTAAGCTCCGCTCAACTTTTTGTTTGTTGGCAAAGAGGAAAGCACATAGACCAGATTCAGTTGTCAAATCACCCATTAATACAACACTCCATTCCGATTCGATTTTGACTTACATAGTATATAGGGTAAATCTCAGAAAAATATCCACTTTTGGATAAAATTCTTTCAAAATGTTTTATCCAACCATATCTGTGAATATCTCATGCCTACATCTTACACTTTCGCACCGGACAAGACAAGCTGAAAATGACATGAAAGTCCAAAATGTAGGACACGTATGTCCATTTTTGTGCCAATACAGTTTACTTTCTAACGATTTAGTAATAAGATAAATTTAAGAAACAAATTGGAGGTTATCAAAATGGCTGACAATCATAAGGACGAGTTTGAGTCCTTGATCGGTATGCTACAAAAAGCTGTCATTATTGACGACTCTTTGAAGCCCATACTTGAGCGAGCGAACAGTGTTAAAGATAAGTTGGATAACTCCGACGAGAGTATTGATTTGGAAAGTCACTTGATTTATATAAGAGAGATGCTGACTCGTTCACTAAATATAGATAAGACTAAAATGAGAACAAGCTATGCACCACTTCATCGGACCATGAAGAAATACGACATTGAAGTCACACACGTTTGCAATGCATTGGGACTTACTAAAACGGTTCGGACAAAATTAGTGAATAACAAACCAGTCGAAAGTAGTGTGTTGAACCAAATCGCTGCCCTCTTGCATTGTGAATTGGAGGACATTGTTGAATTCATTTCAGAAGAAGAACACGAACGTCGCAAAAACTTTGGCAACTTAATAAAAGATGAGCCTGACTTGATCTCGTATATAATGAAGACTGATAGTGACCATAAGCCTACAGACGACTCTTCTTACTTCTTGAAATACGAAAAATATTTACATGAAAACACAATCAACTCCATCAACAATGCAGAGTATAAAGCGTTTATTAAAAGATTTTCTGCTAAACTTCTTGAAGAGATTTCAAATAAGGATTACTATGATTGAGTAACAAAATATTACAATCGGAGGGCGGCAGCATGGCATTTTATAAAGTGTCACGGTGTCGCCTTCGTAGTCTGCTCAATGAACGAAAGATGACGTTACGCGATTTAGAGAAACTGACCGGAATCCCTTATACATCGCTCAGACGATATGAGAAAACCACTCGCCTGATGCCGTTGGACGCGGCATATACTGTCATGATCGTACTCAACCTCGACAGGATTGAAGAACTCTACGATTTTGAACCGTTCAAGTGAGGACTGCGAAGGCGGCCTCCGTCCCAAAGCGTCCCATTCGGAACACTCTAGTCCCATTTTACATACAAATTTAGGAATTCGCTATACTAATTAGTTTATTTAGTTCGCTTTTTCCGAATTTAAGTAAATAGTCGTTCACATCCTTGATGTCATCCACGCCGGCTTCCGCAGCCTGCGCCCCGCAAACCACCGTCACCACACGCTTATACCCGGTGACCACCGCCTCCAGCTTCAACGCCCACTCGCGCCCCTTCTCGTCATCGTCCGGCAACAACACCAACGTATGCGCCGGTAATCCCTTGATCACGTCAATCTGCGCCATAGTCAATGCTGCGCCACCTGTCGACACGCACGGAAACCCTGCGGTCATTACGCTCATGGCGTCAATCTCCGCCTCTGTCACATATACGACTGGGAAACGCCTTTTATACGCTCTGTCAGCGGCGTACACGTAGTCTTTCGGCGGGTGACCGTTCTTGGCGTACCAGAACTGTTTGGAGCGTGTGCTGCGGTATTTGAGCGCGACCACACGCCCCTGAACGTCGAACCACGGGATAACGACAGCTTGGCGCATGTTGTCGTAAGACAAGTGTAGCGCACGGACGACCTGTGGCGCGATACCCCTCCCGTCTAAATATCTTACATGCCCCGTCGTGATACCGTCCATCGTTAAACGGGGTTTTCGTTCGACAGGAAGCGACAGTTTAATGTCGAGTGTCGGTAGACTGTCGCCATTGTCGCCAACCAGCGCTGCCAGTTCTTGTAACGCCCCATCTTCGCTGATGTCGTTGAGATGCGCCCATAAGCGTATGAATCCGCCTTTTGCGTAATCTCCCGTTGCGCCCGAATCAGCCCACGCACCTTTGTACTCACCGGTCAGTGTGACGAAGAATGACGGGGAATGGTCGTCACGGAACGGGCTGCACGCAATCAATTTGTCTTCGGACCAGCGTGGTCTGCGCCAGTCGAAATCTTCGAGCATTTCCGCAATATCCAGCTTGTCGATGATCTGCTTGACCGTTGTCAACTACCCCGCCTCCTTATCATAGAACACCTATATTTAGTTTCTCAATCCTTGACATTTTCATATGTGCCCTTCGCCTTTTTGCTTTTGCGTCAAAACGGCTTTAGCGCCCAATTTGAGACAGAAAAATAAGACAGAAAAAGAATGTGTATTGTGTTTGCCTTATTTTTCACAATCAAAACACACGGGCGAAGATTTGGTCGGAGGTCAATTGCTTGATGACGCCATATCGCGGCAAGAAGATGATGTCGGCCCGTTTGCCCTCGCCACCGTTACGGCCCTTACTGATCTCGATGACCCCAGCACCGTCCGCTGAATCAAACGCAATCAGTAACGCGCTGTCCTCAAGAATCGCCTTCGACTTTTTGACTTCGCTCCGTGCGGGTGGTTTCGGTGTCCGCACCCCATCCTCGTCCGCCTTGTCGCTATTATCCTCGTCAGCCTGCGTCACAATCACTAACACGGTCTGGAGGCGCCCTGCCATACGGCGTAGGCGCTTGCTTGTGTTGGCGACGTCGCCTCCCGCAACCCTCGATGTGTTGGCGTCGAAATCCATCAAGTAGATTGGGTCGACGACCACGAAGTCTGCGCCCGTAGCGAGTATGTCCGCCTCCAAATCGTCCACTGTGCGCGTGATCAGCGCAGGGTCGTCGGCTCCCCGAATCACGACATTGCCGGGAATTTGCGCCATATACGCCCCGAACAACATGTCGAGCGCTCGTTCTTGCTCGTCGTCCAGTTGACCGCTCAATAACGCCTGCTGGTCGATACCCTGCGCTTCTCCGTCTAAAGTCTTTCCGGTAGTACCGAAACGGGCCGATAGACTCGTCAACATGCGCGCGAGCACCTCATACCACGACATTTCAAGCGACCAGACGAGCACCGTGCCGCCCTGCATCGCCACATTGATTGATTCCTCAATCGACGACATCATGGACTTACCGCGACCTGAGCGCCCGAACCACGTATACATGTTGCCCGAGTAATACCCGCCAGCGTGCGAGTTGATGACGTCAAACTTCGATTCCCAGCGCTTGAAGGATTGGCCGGTCTTACGGCGCTGATACTCGTTGCTGAAATCCTCCGCCACTGTTCGTAGTTCGACGCCATTATTACGAACACCTGTTCTTAGTTTAATACTATTTACTGCATCTGACAATTGGCTGGCGAACTTTTCCGCCGGTAACCGCTGAAAATTCTCTGACAGGTCGCTCGAAGTCAGCAACACATGCAGCTCGCGCTTTGCCCGAACGTCCTTGAGCTGGGCCGCCAAATACCGCGCGCTATCGGTGACCCCCGCCACATAGCCAAACTCCGGTACCTGCGAAGCCACCAGTTCAGCGGAAGGTAACCCGCCATCGGTGTTCGCGTATTCTGTGATCATGTCGTACACCTTGCGCTCGGTTTCCGTTACGAAATCCTCGCGTTCGACGCGGTATTGCGTCAGTTCGCGTAGGCTGCCGTCATCTAGCGCCTTGCTCAATAATTGCGTCCCGTAATCCATATGGCGATACCTCCTGTTTGACTTATTAATTCCCTGCGTTCATACGCCGTAAAATTTCTTCTTCCAAATATTCCTCTAAGTCGGAATCTGCCTCTGTTGCGTTTGGGTCTTCGATTAATTTTGCTACAACTTTATAATACCGACGCAATAACGACTTGTTCTGCGCCACCTTTTCTGCTTCGTTCATAGCTTTAAATTTGCTCATTTTTTAGCATCCTCCGTCAACGTACGCAACTTGCGCATGTGGTCGTTCAACCGGTATCCCGGCAACACTTTCGCATCATCCGCCATCTTGCGGAATTTTTGCTTGTCGGCGTAATCGTATGTCACAACCATCGTCTGCCGGTCGTTGTACGCAAACTGGTCGCAAGCATCCGCAACAGCCTTGCCCGCCGCCTTGTCGTAGTCTACGGGATTTAACGCAGGCTCCGTCACAATGATCGTCTCCAAGCAATCGAGCGCCGCATATGCGGTTTCGACGAACTGTGCATGCTTGCCGTAGTTGCCGTACTGCGTGTACAGCTGGACCGTGCGCCAAATCTCGCCACCGACGATGGTTGACCGAAACCGTTGCGCCACTAGCCATAGGTCGAGTAATGCGTCAAACTGCTTCTTGGCGTCCAATTTGTTGTTGTTTCGCGCCATATGCGGCACCTCCTTATTATGTGTGGCTTTTTTCTCGTTCTATAATTTCCCTTACTTTATCTATGTGTACGGACATGAACTCCTCAAATTCTGTCAACGCCTGAACTCTTGTTTTTCGCCATGTCACCGCGAATTTTTTAGCAATCGGCTCCCAAATACACCAGTAACTGCCTGATTTTACTAGGTAGAAATCAATACCGCCATACTCAAAGCGGCGCCCATCCTTCGCCTCATACTCATCACGCATGTAAACCTTAACCATAACCTTCTCGACTTCTTTGTTAATTTTTATAGCCAAGAAACCGCCTCATTTCTGCTTATTCCGTTGTCTAATCAACTCGATATCCAGCGCCCGAATATGCGCCAGCTTCGTCTCATCCCGCTCAACGTGGGCCAACGCCCGCAAGTTAGCCAGCGCCAACCGCAGCAATTCGTAGTCTTCCTTGTGTACGTAGAGTTTCATGGCGGTTACCTCGTTTCATCGGCTAATGCTTCGAGTAAGTACCAAATGCCGTCATCAAGCGATATTCCCTGCGCTGACATAAAAGTCTCAATTTCGAAGGCAAGCTTTTCACGCTCGCCCATAGTCTGCGGTTTAGTAGTCGTTTCGGTGACCCACCAAGCGCCTTTGAATACCCCATAGACAATCATGCAATCGCAATAACCGCCCTCGGTCGGGCGCCCACAGTTTACACACTTCATTACCGCATCCCCCTTCTACTTCCGCCAACAAATGCCACCTCTGCGCACATGTCCTTCACACGGTCTGCCAAGCGGTCATCACCCAAACTAAGCAGCAACTCCCGAAGTGCTACGTTACTTGTGTAAATGGTCGGCTTGCCCGCCAACATGCGCCCATTGATCAGTGTGTGTAAGTGGCGTCTAAAACCGTCAGTCAGCGCACTTACCGCCAAGTCGTCAATCACGCAGAGTTGCGCGGTCAACGCCTTTTCCAGTTGGCGTGTGAACCGTTGCAAATACGCGTTACCGTCACCTAGCGTCACGCCCAAGTTGAATGTCGCCTGCCACTCGTTAGCATCTAAGAAATACGCAGGGTTGCGGTAATTGTCGTGGCCCTGTAACCCCGTCACATAATTGACTGCGATGAATTCGTTGAGTAAGGCGCAAGCAATCGTCGTCTTACCGGTACCGGGCGAAGCACTGACGAAATACAACGACTTTAACCGGTGCCCCGTAGTAAAATGCTCACCGATCAGTTGTGTGTAGCGGTCGACAAACTGCTTGGCTTTCGGCTGGCTGTCGAGCGGTGGAGCGTCAACTGGCGTGTAGTGGCGATAATCATGCGGAATGTTGGCGGACTCTAGCGCCCCACCCCGCCCGCTTGCGCCATGCAAGATGACGCTATGTTGCCACAGGGTCGCGGGGTCGGCGGATTTGGCGTGGTGGCGCAGGATGGATTGAGTTGCGTCAAATTGCGTCAATTGCGTCACCCCCACCATTTGAAGTATCGGTTTAATAAATATTGGAACCTACTCGCCGGTACATAAACATGTCCGCAACTGTGGCACTGAACAACCTTATTAAACTCGTTATAGTGAACGGCGCAACGGATATTACAACACCTTTTCATACCGCACGTCCTCTCAGTAGCCCGTAGCTACGCGTTGATAGTTTTCAGCGTTCTTTGCGTCATATGCCGCCTTCAAGTCAGCTTCCGTAAATCCGAGATGTTCCAGCAAGTACACGATCACTGCCAACGCCTCCGTCTCATGGTCGGTACGTTGCAACTGGCGCAGTACCTTCCGCACGTCCTTCGCTGTATTCAACTTGCCGTACGTCAGCTCGTAGTTATCGTGAGTGTTGCGGATGACTTCGTACATGTTGCCGCCAAAGTCGCGCACCAAGCGGATACCTGCCGCGAAGTGTTTGCAGTCGATGGCTTCTTCGATGATGGCGCCATTGTCGTTAGGCTTGACGGACCACCATTTGACTTCTTCGCGCCATTCTTTGATAAACTCCGCCACTTCGACAAAGAACGCCAGCTTGCGGTCTTCTAAGTCCGGCTCGAATTTCGCCTTTTTCAAGATGGTCGCATCGAGCGCCACCTGCTTGTCCGTGATGTAGTCCCACAGTTTACGTGTAAGAATCATTTGGTGTCCCCCGTTAGTTTATCTTCTTCACCAAGAACCCATTTGAGCGCGTGCACTTCTAACCCTAACGCCCATGCTCCGATACTTGGTCCGCCAGTACCTTTCCGCCCTTTTGCCCGTCTTTCGCAGAAATCTATATTAACTTCGAGATTAGCGATGCGTTTTAGTATTTCCTCGCGGGTCTTCATAACCAATCCACCGTACCTTCCGTATTTGTGTCGTTTGTGTCGTCGTCCTGCGCCATATCCCGCATATAAGCGACATAAGCCCGCTGGAACGCGTCTTTCTTGTATGACCACGCAAACCCGAAACTAAAGCCGGGATATTGCGGTGTTTGCTTGTATTGCCGTAACTCCGCCACATATGCGTCAGCACAAGCCTTAGCGCCGTACTGTTTGAGCGCGTCACGCATCATACGCGATTCTGCGCCCCAACCGCGAAACGGTGCGTACGGGATACCCTTGACGGTTTGGTGCATATCGCTGACAAACGCCCGCAACGTCGTCACATTCCACTGATCATGCGGGATGTTGGCGTAATCAGCGGTTGACGGCTTGGATGCGCGGTCGCGGTGGACTGCGACGTCTGGGTTAGTTTCGGTCATTTTGCGTCACTCTCCGTTCTATGTCGTTTTATCAAGCGTTTATAGGTGTTTTACGGCGCTCTAGCGTCTACCTATACCTACGTATTGCCGGCGCCCGTTGCGCCCGTTAAACACGACGTCAGCAAGCGTTTTTCGACGTCAGACGCAATTCCCGCTTGAGCCGTTTGTTTTCCAATGTCAAATCCGCCACTTTGCGTTGCAATTGGACGTAATCCGCATACACGTTGCTCTTCAACGGCTTGGTTATCGGTAATGAGTCTTTCACTTGTCCGCCTCCTATGCGCATTTTGCGTAATCCCCTGTCTGCCGTAAGATGTGACGCATGTGGTGCTTCATCACGTTCAAACGTTGTGATAACGCCTTACGGTTGGTGCCCAACGCTTCTGCATGCTCTACGATACTTCCGTCACCTGCGTAGATGTCGATAAACACGTTGGTCATGACTTCGCCAAATCGATGTGACATAGGCACGGCGATATAATCTAGGTCTGCCGCGATCTCCGGGAAATCTTCGCTGCCCAAGTAGTTGAGCATGTCAGCGGAATCTCCGTCACTCTCCGCAAATAACGGCTTGTCAATCGAGATTGTCGCATACACGGCGTCACGGCGCCCCTTGCGTGTGTAATACGCCATCAAGTGCCACACAGCGCTCTTGACCGTACGATAGATGTATGTCGAAGGCATGCCCGCCTCTGCGTCGTATTTGGCACTGTATTTGTAAACATACATCATCGCCTGCTGGTGTAAGTCGTCGAACTCGTAACCGTAAGCCTGCAAGTGGTTCCGTGGGAAGCGGAACTGTCCGCCGGCAAGTGCTGACCGTACTAATTTGTCAATTTCTTCTACGTCAATTCCGTAATTTGCGTAACTCATCTGTTGTGTGTCCGTCATCTGCCGCACCTCCTACGCCACGTCCGCCAAAGTACCGCGCAAATATTGGCGCACCTTCGCAAACGTCCGTTGTAATTTGTTTTGGTTGTAACCGTATTTGGCGACCAACTCGCGCACCGAATAATCTGACGTCGTGTATTCGACGAACGCCTCAGTCAAGTGGGCGCCGAATTGCGTGATCAGTGGTGACGTGATGTAGTCGATGTCCGGCAGCTCCGCAGGTCCCGGTGTCGTGCCGAACGCGTTTAACAGGTCGACGCTACTTTCAGGTGACGGGTTGACGCTGACCGACTCATACTGCGCCTTACGTTTGTCCTGCTGCGCGTCCCGCACCATCCGCCACACCTCGCGTTTGACGACAAGCGTGACGAATGTGGCGACTGTTGCCTTGTCAGCGTCGTAATCGTCCCGTACCGCATGTAACCTGAGCGCCATATGCTGGGTGACGTCCTCACGATCATGACCGTGCTTGGCGAGGATTGCGAGTGATGGCGACAGTCCGTTGTTGTTGAGCGCGTCACCGATGTATTTGATTAGCGTTTCAACGGGGATACCGTATTCAACGTATAACTGGCTATCATTCATACTGACAATCCTCCGCGACAATAATATATGTAAGACAGTCGACAGACTGGCTTACCGGCGTTAGCCGACAATCTTTTAATTACTTATTAACGTCAGTATTGGCGCTTGTTTTTGTTGGCGCGCAATCTTTTTCTAGTTACTTATACGTATAGTTATTTAACAGTCTAGTTCGTCTGACATTCCTGACACCCTCGTCACTGACAAAAGTGTCACTCACCACCCTGTCTAAAATGTAAGGGCAACGTGTTTATCGTGTATAAATTGGATGTCTGGCGACCGTTTTCGTCGAACCTTTTTTCGATTTCAACCAATCCGACAGCGGCCAGCTTCTCAATCGCTCTACGTACTGATCGTGCATCCATCACGCAATCTTTCGATACACGGTCCACGCTGACAAACGTCGACTTCGTTGTGTTTCCGCTGTATGAGCAGAGGACACCGTAGACCAACTTGTCTCGCGCCTTCAATCCATGCGTCCGATCACGTAATACTTCGTTAGGGAAAATGGTGAAGTTAGAGTTTTTGTTGATAATCTCCAGCTAAAACGCCACCTTTCGAAAATCCAACGGCACCTACCAAATGCCGTCGTGTTTCGCTTGTTTCGCTTTCTACACTGTATAACCGTCTCAGTTTGCAAATTCGCAGGTTTCGGCAAAAATAATTTTCGGAAATTTGCTTTCGCACTTTCGCCTGACACTGTATATAGGGCAGTTTTGCGGAAATTATCCAGTTTTGGCGCAAAAAAGTTTTAAAAAGTTTTCGGCGGGCATTTGCCGCCAGCTTCGTGGGGCTTGTAGGGTGGCGCCACCAAGCCGCAGTTATGCGCCAGCTACCGCCCCAAACGGGACACTCGAATAACAATCCCCGCCAGCTAACGCCTCTAACACTGCCTGTGACGTCTCCTGCGCCGCTTCGCAGCCGACCCATACCTTAGCCATATCCTCGACATGAAGCGTCACATAACGGCAACCAGCGCCCTCGTACGCGACTTCGCCTAATTCTTCTACCGTTATTTCCGCCAAACATTCGACAGTGAGCGCCATAAATGCCTTGCGTAGTTCAGTGACTAGTGTCTTGAGGAAGTATCCGACAACATTCCGTACAGGCTTACGTTTGGCGACCCATGCGGTACGTACCGCTGCTGACGCAATCACGTCGGCATACGATTGCATGTCGAAGTTAGCCGCCACTTTCGGGAATTCACCGATCAGTGCGGACTGGACGTGATTGACGATGTTGCGCGTGTCTTGCGGGTTTACGAGGGTTAGCAGTTTAGCGACAGGTAACGATAGAGGCATGAGTGCCCGCTGGATTTCGGTAGGTATGTCAAACGAATTCAATACCTGTTGCGGGCTTAAAGCCACCTCACTGCTGTCAGAATTATTGGCACACTCGCGCGCACCTGCGCTATCGAATGATTTAAGGTCTTTAATGACTTTAGGTGCTAAAGAGCAGTTTAATGCCGGGACATTTTCGCCATTTTCTTGTGGGACATCTTGCGGGTCAACCGATGTTTCAATCTCGTCAGCAACCGCTACTGGTGCGGGAATCAACCGTAAGATGTTCGCCGTCTGGCGCATATCTGATTGGCGCTTGGCTGCGATGATCTCGATGATGCCGAGCTTGCTGAATTTCGCATAGGCGCGTTGGACGGACTTGACGCTGCAACCTACGGCTTTAGCGAGTGTCGCCCGTGATGTGTACGCCACACCTGCGAACTTGACCATATAGTGGGTTAGCGTCTTGAAAATGTTGCGTTCTGTCTTCGTGAGGGTGTCGCCAATACGGTCGACGTGGTACCAGTAGGTAGCGTTTACTGCGTCCTTGTCTGCGTGGTTGGATAGTGATTTGAGGGTATCGTCATTGAGGATATAGGTGATCGCTGATTGTGCCAATTTTGTCGTCTCCTTAGTAGGAACAAACAAAAAGCGCCTCCCGATGGTTGTCGAGAAGCGCTTGGCGGTGTGCATGCAAAGGTTTACATAGACTTGTCCCGCGTGAAATGGCGTTAAAGTAGTGTAAAACCGTTGACCTGCACGTTTTAGACCCTTATAATATGGTTATAAACCAAATTAATAGAGGTCATCCGTGAAGTGCGTCCCGATAGTCGTAGTATCGGTGCGTCCAAAGGCAATGTTGGTAGCAGAACCTTTGGCCGGATGGCTTTTTATTTTGTTCGAGTTATTTGTTGATTTAACGATATAACTTCCAGCGCTCGATTGCAAGCATTTATTTTGCCTGTGATCGGGCGCTTTTGCGTGGGTTGGCGGACGGTTACGTAATTTGCGTATGGGTTGTTTTTCGCTCTATATAAGGAACAAAAACGGTGATATCATTTATTTTAACAAATTTGAAGAAAAGTGTTGATATCATCAAATAACGGTGATATCATATAAATCAAGGAGGTGATAAACATGCTACGAAATAAGGCTTACAAGTTCCGCATTTACCCGACAGCCGAGCAAGAGGTGTTCTTCAACAAGACGATTGGATGCTCACGGTTTGTGTACAACCACTTCTTGGATAAATGGAACAAGGCTTACGAGAAGACGGGGAAAGGGTTATCGAAGTTTGAGTGTATGAAAATGATGTCACCACTGAAAGCGGAATACGAGTGGCTATCCGAAGTAGATAATAGGGGGACAAGATACGCAATCATCAGTCTCGATGATGCATTTAAAAGATTTTTCAAAAAACAGAATAAAGCACCGAAGTTCAAGAGTAAGAATAGATCGGCGCACGCTTATACTACAGAAATCCAAGCTAAAAACCAAAACCCTGAAGTATTGATTGTCAACGGGACAATCAAGTTACCTAAAGCAGGCTTTGTTAAAATCAAAGTACACCGCGAAGTTGTCGGTCGAGTGTTTAAAGCCACGATCAGACGTACACCAACCGGTAAATGGTTCGTGACGCTAGTGACCGAGCAAGAAATCGCAGAAATGCCGAAGACTGGCAGCGTATGCGGTATCGACTTAGGGCGAAAAACGTTCGCAATCGTGTCGGACGGTACGCTCTACCACAACCCGAAACACTTGGCGGCGATGGAGAAACGTCTAGCCCGTGAACAACGTAAGATGTCACGGCGCCACCTGCTCGCCAAAGCGCGTAAATGCGAACTTGCCGAAGCAAAGAATTATCAGAAACAGAAACGTAAAGTGGCGCGACTTCACGAAAAAGTCGCCAACAAACGCCTTGACTACCTGCACCAAGTATCGACTGAGATAATCAAAAACCACGATATCATCGGCATCGAGGACTTGGGTATCGCAGATATGTTAAGCAAGAACGACCGAAAATCCAACAAAGCGACAGCAGATGTATCTTGGTACAAGTTCCGTGAATTGTTACAATATAAGGCGGAATGGTACGGTAAACAAGTCGTCGTCGTCGCGCGAAACTACGCATCGAGCCAAACCTGCTCATGTTGCGGACACAAACACAAAGCCGTTAAGAACTTGAATCTGCGTGAGTGGACTTGCCCGAATTGCGGGACTCACCATGATCGAGACTTGAACGCCAGTTACAATTTGCGGAATGAAGCAATCCGCTCAACCGTCGGTCAGACGGAGATAGACTAGTAAACTTGCTGGCGATAGCTGGCATAACCTAGTAATCGCGCGTATGTTCGTGTACGTAGACAATCTCTTGCGTTGTTTTCCAAAACGTGTTACACGCGCGCTCTACGTATAGGCGCATACGCGCGAGAAGACACGGTGATGCTAATGCATGAACTACTCATTGCTGTCTACGTATAGGCGCATACGCGCGAGAAGACACCGTAGATCAATGCTCGATATGAACAAACGACTACTACGCATAGGCGCATACGCGCGAAGAGACACGGGCGGACATGAGCGGGAAGTTAGTTGTAGCACCTACGCATAGGCGCATACGCGCGAAGAGACACGACGGCAAACATGGATAAGAATACCACTATTGAATCTTTACCACATATAAGCCAAATACCAGCAACACACCCACGCCATCAACTGCGTGGGTTTTATCATATAACACGATAATTGGGAGGAATTAGAATATGCAAGAAATGTTTGTAATCGACCACGGAAACGGCCAAGTAAAAGCCAAGTCAAGCAAGCGCCAACTCACCGCCAAATCCGCCTACGCGTTCGCTGACGCTTTGGGCGCTGACGTGTTCAACGGCGCCAACCTGCCTGCCGACGTCCACATTTATGAATCTGCGGAACAACGCGGACACAAATACGCATGGGGCGAAGGGTTGGTGGACGCGGTACACGGTAAAGCGCTCATCAACAGCTACACGCTAGACGACCGCTACACGGCGGAACCTTACCGCCTGCTGACGTCAATGATCTTGGCGGAACTTGCGTCAGACTTCGGTGACACCGTAGAAGTAATGGTCGTCACTGGCGTACCTTCCGCTGAATACGGCACGAAGGCGCAGGCACAGCTTGAATCGGCGCTCATGGGGTCACACCTCGTCAACCGCGACGGGCAGGACATCATCGTCAAAGTAAAAGCCGTACACGTGCTGCCACAGACGGTAGGTGCGCTGTTTGTGCCAATCTACGAACAGAAACGCAGTGAGTTGAAGCAGGCGTATGTGGGCGTCATTGACATCGGTAGCGGTACGGCGGTGGCTGACGGGTATTTGAAGATGAAGCGTCAGCATGGCGATAGCTTCACGTTTAACGAAGGGATGTTGTCGGTATACAAGGAAATCGCCAACACCGTCACCCGCGAGAACCCTAGCGTACGTCCGACAGTCCGCGACATTGAACGCTTGTTGACAGACTCGAAATACGACGGAACATTCCGTCCAACGTTGATGATCACGGTAGACGTCGAGGATATCGTCAACATGGCAATCAACCGTTATGTTCAGAAATTGGTGGCGGAAATCAACATGGAATGGCCGGACGTCTCGAAGTTCGACGCCATCTACTTGGCTGGCGGTGGTGCTCACGTTGTCGGCAAGGCGTTAGCCAAACGCTTGGAAGGCGCCCAAGTCATCGCTGATGCGGACAAAGCCAACTTGCGCGGGTTCCAAATCTACGGGGAAACGCTCCTAGCCAAGCAAGCGGCACAAGCGGGCAAGTAACCGATGGCTCGCGGTAGAAAGGCGCTACCACCCGACAAGAAAGCGCAGTTCACCCGCTTCCTGCTCACCCTGCACAAAGAGGACGATGCGGACATCATAGCGCTGTTGGACGGGCTGGAGCGGTCAGAGAAGTCGGCGTGGGTGCGCGAAGCCATACGTGCCAAGCGCGACGGTGGCGTGATTTACGAAGTGGTCGAAAAGGTCGTGGAGGTGCCGGTGGAAGTCGAGGTGGCGAAAGCCGGAGAAGAGTTGTCAGAGACGCCGGTCAACGACTTTGACGAGTGGGAATTCTGATTGACGTGAAATTCGAATAAGCGAAACCTTTACGCCTCTTGCCGGGTATACTACCGGTAGGAGGTGTTTTACAATGACAAACCAAATTTTACGGAAATTGGCGGTAGTTGGCGTAGTGGGCGCTCTGACCGTCACAACCGGTGCAACGCTTACGTCCGCACCAAAACCGGTCAGCGCCAAAGAAACGTGGATAACGCTTGACCGCGGAAAGACGACGATCAACTCGCGGAACTCGCAATACTACTACCCGTACTCTACCGATTTGGTCGTAAGGCCAGCGGAGTTGCCGAACCACGTACTTGTGATGACGACACTTCGCGTCAAGAACGTCAGCAAGGCGTTTAATCAAACGGTATATGCCGCGAATTCGGTGTTGTATGCGTACCGTGACGGCAAGGTGATTTACACGATGAAGCCGTATAAGTCGTTCAGTGACGGACTCAAAACGTACACGCTCAAGCCGGGCAAGCAGACTCCGTATTTTAGCGTCTCCTACACCTACCCCGCCAGTAAGTTTAAGACGACTGCTGCCGAGTATTACTGCATGATCACGCCTGTCAAAGAAGGCAAATACGGCAAACAGCGCGAAGTCGGCCTGTGTGCGGATAATCCTAAATTCCGCAAGTAACGACAGCACACCTATGTAAACGAAAAAAGCCCGCTAGTCACGTAGACCGGCGGGCTGCTTTGTGTGTATTATTTTACAACGAGACCATATCTTTGTTTTAGTTTTGTTCGGTTATCCGGCACCGTCACACGCTCCACATTAGTAAGACCACGTTCACGTAAGAGTCTAACAACTTGATCTTGTAACTTTTCTTTTTGTTTTGAAGTTTTCACTTTAAAACCACACCCTCCTGATACAAATTACCCCCACAAGCGCAATGCATGTGAGGGATGTTTGATTACGGGTCTCCCAAAACGTAATCGACACTATTACAGTTCGTTTTAAGTCCTACTCTGGCAGAGTGACCGAACTGTGTGGACAAGAAACTCAACGCTGTCGCAAATCGTCGTAGTTCAGCGCGCATCTGCAACTACGCGCATCTGTATATGCTTGCAGACACATACAGATTGGCCAAAGTTGTCTGGCAACCAACTCGACCGGGTACTCGCGATGCCCACATACCGAAATATGCAATCCATCGCTTCCATTTCTTGGCTAAGACGCTGGAACGTCTTAATCGCCCACTTCAAAATTGCTCATTGCTTGTTGTTCGGGGGTGTCGCGCCCCTTAACTACATTGTACCACGTCTATTACGCAATTAAACGTAAAATACGTAACCTGCGCATTTTTATTTATCGGCAGGCTTGTCACTGGCGCCCGGTGTCGAAGGGTCGATGACCACTCCGCCGAGAATCAAGGCGTACAGCACGGCGTCCACATACCGCTCCCAATCCGCCAAATCAATCTGAAAGACGTCGACAGCGATCATGCCGAGCAACGACGCTAACGCCACCAAGAACGGTTTGCTACGGAGTCTTGCGCTCATATCTAGTTTCATGTGTAACACGCTCCCATCGAATTAGTTAAACCTCACGCATGTATGAATCAACGGCGGTGACGAACAAGCCGGACTTGAGCTTGTACATGTTCGTGCCTTGCCGGGATTTGACGATACTGTCGACGGTGAAGACCTCACCGTACTTGACGTATTGTTCGGCAGGTGCCGAGAAGTCCGCCTCTGCACGTACTGCGACCCCTTCGCGCCCTTTGTAGACCACTTTGACGCGGGCAGGCGCATCAGGCTTTGGGTGCGGAGTGTACCGCAGTAAATCGCCTTTTGAGCCAGCTGACGCCCAACCGTTGCCCGACAAGCGGTACCAGTCGCCTTTGACCTCATACACGTTGTAGTTGCTACCGCCTTTTAGCGTCTTGAGCACCTTACCGTCCAAGCTCGGCTTGTCACGCAAGTTCAGCGCACTGGCAATGATCTCGGCACGCCCGATACCGACTTGACCGGCAGGCTGTACTTGCGGTTTAGACGACGGTTTTTGTGGCGTAGGTTTGGCTGGTGCTGACGTCCCTTGCGCCATATAACGCTTGACTGTCGCCTTGAAGCCGGACCAAGCGGAGTCTGCGTCTTTGAATCCGAACTGACGCGCAGTCGAATCAGTCACAAAATACTTCGGGCAGTCCTTACCAGTGACATCGTAGTGGCGGTACAAGTCGTCAATGCCGAGTCCGTGCTTTTTGAGCAGGAGGGCGCACAACCACGCTGACCGGTCAAGTGCGGCGTCAAACTTGGCGCCTTTGTAGTTGACGCAGGTCTCGACACCAATCGTGCAGTTGTTCGGATAGCTACCTAAGCGTTGTGTGCGGTAATTGCGGGCACCTACGTGGTACGCCATCTCACCGTCAGGAATGATTTGTAGCGCTGAATCGTGGTCGACGAAATAGTGCGCTGAGGCGTAGGTTTGTGAAGCAATCGCATGACCGCTGAAATAGCGATAGTGAGCGACATCATCGGCACCTTCGTTCAAATTTGCGGTCCAATGTATAGTCACGCCTGACACGCGTTGTAGTTTCTGCCCCGGTCGCGTGTACTTGTTCACCGGAATTAGCTTCTGCTTGATTTCGTATTTCGGCATCTTACCGCCCCTTTCGTTTAAAACACGCAAAAAGACGCCCGAAAGCGTCTTTGCGTAATTTGCGTAATAACTGCGTCACTTCGTTGTAATCCACCACACGACAATCCCCGTGATCACAGGGCTGGCTAGCGTCCAAGCGCGGGCTACGATACCCTGTGTGTTGGCGCTCAGTTCTTCGAGCCTGCGGGCCATGTCGTCGAGGCGGTGGTTGGCGCGGGTGGCGTCTGCTTGCGCCTTGTCTGCGGTGTCCTTAACGTTTGCCAGTACGTCCAGCTTCGTTTCAATCCGCGTCATCCGCTCGATAAAGTCAATCCACTGCTGGTCCATTACGCATCAGCGCCCGGCTCAGTAGGTTCGGTAGGTGGCTCGACAGGTAGCGGTTTGCCGTACCCGTCTAATCCGATTGCCGCCAGTGCCGCCAATACGTCAGCCTGCAAATGTACCGGTACCTGCGTGATATTGCGTCGTCCTCCAACAATTAGTGCCACATAAACGTCTACCATGATCATGGCGTTGCCTCCTTTTTTAATTAGCGAAATTCCGATTTGTATAGCTAAACGGCGGAGTGCGCTAGTCATGCGCCATCCACCGGAGCTTCTAGTTTGGCTTGTACCGCAGCTTGCAAGTGTGCGGGCACGTCCGATAGTTGACGCCTGTTGGCGACAATCAACGCCACATATACGTCAACCATCCGTAAGTCGAGTTCATTCACCGCAATCCCTCCGTCATAGATTCATTTCATACAAAAAAGCAACCGCATCGAGCGCCATCATCAGCTCACTCCGCAGTTGCGTATTTTCCGCCTCCAACTCCGCCACCCTCTCGCTGAACGGCTTGTCCTCGGCAGGCGTCTCCGGCGCATCGAGCGGCACCCACGTCAGCTTGCCGTCCACCACCTTGACCGGACGCGACACGGCGAAGTCCGCCTTGTATTGATCCCACGCGAGACGGATGACGCTGATGACGTTGCTCGCCACCTCTTTGAGTTGCGGGTACGTCGCCACATCCTCGGCGAACGTCGTCTCGCGTAGCCACACGCCCTCGTTCTGGTTGACGACGAGCAGGACGTTGCCCGTCACGTTATTGTAGTAAATTTTACCGTTAATTTTCGGCATGGTGACACCTCCTTAGTTTCCATATGCCAACCAAATGTAATCAGTTGCATTCGCTCCTGTTATAAAGAATCCAAACGAGCCACCTGTAATGAACCGGTAGGAGTCGAATGAAGAGGTATTACCGTCCGAATACCACCCGGGCTTGCTTGTTTCTACCGTTTGCAAGATGGCGGTTCCGGTGTATACACCAACTTTTATAATAACGACAAGAGAAGGAGTGAAAGCAACACCATTAACGGTGTCCTTCGTATAATTCGTATTATGAGTCGTCGTTCTCCCTGAACCGGATTGAAACTTTTTAAACGCACCACTCGCCAACTGTGCGCTAATCGCGTCAAACGTTGCCCCTGCGGACAATCCGACCTGCGCGGCGAGCGCGTCCCGTTTCGTGCTGATGCGGTTCTTGGCGTCCGTATTTGCTTTCGTCGCCTCCAGCAGACTCGCGCCTGTCGCCAAGCGCTTGTCGAAGTTGTACGTCGTCACCGTTGTCGCCCCGTTCGAATCCGTTACCGTGATACTCGCCGTGTGGGTGGCGAAGTATGCGAGGGTGTCCCATGTGGCGGTCGGAACCGTCAGCGTGCGTGATAGACTCGCGGGGTTGTTAAATGTGTTGACGGTGACTCCGTTGACCTTCTCGACAATCTGCGTGACGGTGCTTCCCGCTTCGGGTGTGACGGTATACGCGGTGAGTGCCGCTGTCTCCTTGTTGCCGAGTGCGCCGGATGCAGGAGATACGCTTGCCCCCACGTTGAAGTTACCGCTGAACTTGATGCCCTCCGTCGTGTCCGTGTAGACCGTCGGTGGCGTCGTCATCATCAGGCTGTAATCGACGAGGGATGACGGGTATTGCTCTGCCGTACTTGCGGTGGCGACGCCGACTTCCGTTCCCCACGATCCGTTGTACGTCTTCATGCGGATACCGATGTCCGGCGCCCACTGATGACTCTCGTACAGGGCGAACACCTTGCCCGTCTTGTCCGCGCTGAGGGAGACGTTTTGGCAATCGAACGTGTTGCCGCTCGTCAGCTTGACAGGCGTTGACCAAGTGACTCCGCCGTCATCCGAGTAGCTGACACGCACGTTAAACTTGGCACTGTCTGTCGCGTCCTTGCCGTGCCATGCGACCCAGAGACGACCGTTTGCGAGTCCGTTGATGGCGGCAGGGACGAAGAGTGCGGACGGGGAGGATTGTGCAGAACTAGTGTTGTTTGAACTGATGTCTTTTACAGACCAAGCGTTATCAATTAATGCTGATTGCGATAATAATGTCTTATCTCGCTTCACAACATGTAAGGTACGATATCCGGTCGTATTTGCGTATGAACCTTCTGTACCGTTCGTTCCCGAAAAAGACAAATTCGTATCCGCCCAGAAAATTGTGGGAGTAGCGGTTTTATCTAAGGCAATAGCCACTCCACCGGACATCACAACATTGCTGAAATTAATCTTCGTCACCTGCTCCACCGCACCCCACGTCACCGAGCCGTCTGGGTTGATTGTCCCTTTGGCGTAACGGATGTTGAACGAGTTCGGGTACGTGCTGTTCTTCGACGACCAAGCGGCGTGGAGTTCCGTTCCGGCTTCGTTGATGGCGAGGGAGACGTTGCCGAGTGCGGATTGTAAGGGGTCTACATCAGCAAGAAACAGTCGAACTCCGCTTGCGTTGTATGCTAAATATCTTACGTTAGAACTATTTGCGTTAACTAATAGATATACACGCTCTCTGTCGGTGGCTAAAGAAGCATCTTGTAAAGATGAACTTGAATACGTTTCAACAAACGACCAACTTGTGCCGTCATTTACGCTTTTATAAAGTGACACCGAACTTGTTGTCCTCGTTACACTCCATAAACTCCCGTCTGCCAACCGCACCAACTTCCGTCCGCCGTTCCCTGCCGTGGATAGCCCTGTACCGCTCGCTACCGTTGCATTGTTAATCACCGGCATCTCACATCACCCCTAACGCTTGTGCGGTGGCGACGAGGTTGGCGCGTGTGCCGTTGAGCGTCTGCCCGAGTTCGGACAGCGCACCCTCGACGTTGGTCGACGTGTAGTAGTTGGCGGTGTCCGTCACGGTGATGTCGGTGGCGGTCGAGGCGAGGGTCGGCAGTTGGGTAGGCGGGACCTTGCCGTCGGCTCCGAGTTGTGCCAATCCGCTTGTTGCCCCTGCCTTCGCATCAATGGCGTCGATCAGTTCGTTATATTTGGCCCGCGTAAAGTTTTCGTTGCCTAAAGGCTTCGGCAAGTTTAGCTTTGTCGAGTATGTCGGCATATTGCGTTACCTCCTAGTTAAGTAAGTAGGCGCCGTCAAGCGAGCGCCCCGTTGTCTACGTCGTCCCACGTCACTGCTTGCCCGTCGATTGCGTCCCACACGTAATTTTTCGCGTCTAGCTGTGCCCACGTCATATACGTGTAGGCGTAAGCGAACGCAATGTGCGCAGGCAATGTGTCGCGCAAGACTGCGGTCAGCGATTCTAAATCTGCGGGAACACCGAACGTCCCGACAAACTTGACTGTGACGCTGCAGTTGGCGAAATCTTCAATGACGTCGACTTCCCCGCCTGAAAAGGCAGCCGCCACATTTTCGATGGACTGCTTGGTCACGGTACCTTGCGCCCGTAGTCGCGCAGAAATACGCTCACGGCGCTGGGTCAAACTATCTTCCGGTTTAACGTCCAACTCGAAAATGCGTTCCCATTTCGTCAGACTGTGGTCAGCGGTCATCACGAACAGGTTGTCGATAACGGACTGCAAGAAACCGTCAGCTTGCGTCAGCTCGGCGGCATCGACCGCCAACACCTCGCACGCTTCCGTGATTTCCGCCCAAAACGGCTGAATGTACGCCAACAAGTCGTCGCGCGTCACTGTGTTAGACATTTAGCGTCACCGTCCCGATGGTCGCCACATGGTCGCCGGTCAGCGTGATAGGCGCAGTACCGCCGTTAAGCGTCAAGCCACCGTAGTCGATGACATCCGCCAAACCGACCAGTAAACCGCCGACACGCGTAGGCGTCACGCTGTCTCCGCTATCCACGTCAATGAAATACTCCGCAAGTGCCCGTTCGAATTCCGCTTTGACCATAACCACGTCAGCTGACGACATGAGCGTCACAGTGGCGGTGACATTAATTGGTAGGCTGTCGGCGGGCACTACCGTCACATTGGCACCGATTGGGCGCTGGGTTTCGATGTAGTCCGCCACTTCCGTGACTTTGGTTGGCGTAGGCTCACCGCCATCTGCGCCGATCAGCGTGACCTTGACAGTGCCCGGACCATTCCAAATAGGTGTTACTCGCGCTTTGGCGATGCCCGCGACGTCTGTCGCCCACTCGATATAGTGCGCCGTATTCCCGCTTGTCGATTGACGGCGTTGGTTGTCGAGGAAGCGCCCCACTAACGTCACGTCATCCTCTTCGGGGAAAGCGCCGGTTGCCGCAGTCGACGAGTGTACCGTGATCACGGCGCTCAAGTCACCGACAGCCTGCGTGATGCTATTTGCTTCGACATTTGACGTAAAATCCGCCAATACAGACGCAACTTCAACGTTGGTCGGCGTGCTGCTGGCCGTATACTCCTGCAATGTTTCGAAGAACACCGGAATCTCGTCGCTTGTACTGAATTGCGTACCAATCGGTAACACGACGTCACGGCTCGCGCTGACACTTAGTGTCGCCGTTGAGGTACCGCCGGGTTTACGTTGGACGCCGAATTCGTTGACCCTACGGTCGACATACGTGCCATAAGCGCTCAACATGCCGTCTGCGTCAATTAAAAAAGACGCCTGTTCAATGGCGTCCAAATCTTGATACAGCTTTTCCATCTCTGCGGCGACTGGCGCCAACAACGTATATGCGGGACCACCGACGCTACGGTCGATTTCTAACGGTAGCCGGTCGAGCATGGCGTCCATGATCTGGTCAAACAATGATTCGTTAATATCGTAGTAAGTACTCATCTCACACCTCCTGCTCGACGGTAACCAATTCACCGTCCACATCAATTTCTACGTATACCTGCGCCTTGTCTTCGCCCACGCGCTCAACCATGATGTTTGTGACGTCGCTGATGCGTAGGTCGTCGACTAGCGCGTCCCGTATATCCTCGTCAATCTCCAATGCCGCCACCTCACGGGTAGGCGCAGCGGCGATAGTTTCACGGATTTGTGCACCAAAGTCGTCACCTAATACGGTGTGTACGCCACGTTCCGTCATGATCGCAATGGCCGCCTGTTGGCGCACCGTTTCCGGCAGGTCCGTCAGTTGCGACAGAATCCTCCCGTTCTCGAAATCAATCTTGAATGATTGCGTAGAATAACCGGAAGGCAGATCGGTATCGCCCTGTACGGTATCCAACGTAATGTCCGTGTTTTGTTCGTCGAAAAACGGCATATCAGCCACCTCCCGTCATTTTCGCCACGACGTAAAAGTCCGCCGTATCGGTATTGCTGATGACAAGCACCTCGTCACCGATGTTGAGGCGACTGTCTAACGTCATCGTCATGTTTTGCGTCGTACCGCCCTCTATCGTGATTTGTCCGTATTCGACGCGTTCCAACAAATCAGGGTTGATGATGGCGTCACTTCCGTCCAGTTCAACGTCCATGTCGTTGGCCACCAACTTGATTGGTGCAACATCTACGACAGAGGCGATGTGTACGCCTAACGGACGCTCTTTCGTCGCTGAACGGATTAATGAAATGAAGTTATGCGCGCCTGTATTTCTTTCGTTCACACACTCACCGCCTAGTCGTTTATGATGCGCACGTATCCGAGCAAATACTTGCCCCAGTATCCGGTGCGATACGCTTCTTCCTTACAGCCGTAGCTTTGCAGGTTGATCATGCGGTTGTCTCCGCTGATGATGCCTACGTGGGACGGCGTGCCACTCGGTCGTCCTGCGATGGTTCCCGTAAATACGACGACATCACCCGGACGAACTTGGCTGGCGCTGATGCGCTTATACCGTTGCCAAATCGTCGGGCTGTAGTTCGGTGTCGAGATGCCAACCTGTTTGAATGCCCATTGCGTAAAGTCGCTACAGTCCCCGATGTTACTGCCGGACAACAGTGGGTTACCGCCACCTAGCCTGTACCGCAACTTGCCGACCTTGCTACGTGCCGCATTGACTACTTGTGTCCGCTTAGTCGACAGACTGCCGCTAGAAACGTTGGTTGGCGTTGATGGTTTCGCCTGCAGCTTGTTCCGCCACTTGCGCTCGATTGTCGACCATTTGGCGGCTTTTGCGCGTGCATCCGCAGGACCGTAACCGCGCTCTAAGATGACGACTTGTGCATCGCGCTTACCGAAGTTCTTGCAATCGGTCTTGTACCAACCGACGTCCAAGCGTTTGCCTTTGATCGCGCCACCCGTGTCCTCCGCCAAGTAAATGCCGTTCGCTTTCGGATAACCCGGAACCTTGACGAACACAACACTACCGTAAGGGATTGTGCGTGGGTCTACCGCCAAGCTCCGCCCGACGCTGAACTTCGGACCTGTGGCGACCAAGCCGTCACCATTACCGTTAATACCGCCGAGTGCTGGATTGTATGCGGTCGCTACGAAGCCTGACGTCCAGTTCATCGAAATGCCCGGTGTCAGCGGATTCCCTTTGACCGTACTACCGTCGCCACCTTCGTTCGGGCGGGAGGTGTCGGGTTCCTCGTATACCGCTTTCTCCGGTGCTAACGTCCGCGACAATACCGCCTGCGTCGTGTGATTACCACTTGCGTCGATGGAGTGCGTATCTGCCGTCACCCAATAGCTGTTTGACAAGCCGGTCACGACGTCATCGACCCAAAGCACACGCCCCGCGCGCACCGTCAAATCTCCGACAAACGTGACCTCACCGGACCATTCCGGCTCATTCATCTTGCTCAAAATGGCTTTAGCGGTCGTTTCCAACTGTCCGCGTGATGTGGCGTTCGACAAGTGCTCGGCATGGCGCATGAGTCCGTATTTGCGTACACCTGCCGTATCTGTCGCTGTGGCGTTAATCTTCTTGGATGCCGCACGATATTCGTCGTCACCGCCAGTCAGATAGACCTGCGTACGGGTCTGCTCAATCGACGTTTTCGTGGACGCCGCCAACAGGTTCAACCCGCGCGACACCTCCAACTGCACCTTCTGCGGCTGTATCGCCACCAACGCCAACTTGCCCTTCGTGTTTTCGAGCGCGAATCGGCGGTTGGATTGGCGCCACGTCTCGTAGATGACTGTCTTGAATATCTCGCTGATCGTCTTCTTCAAGAACACCAATCGCTTGAACACGAACTTAGTGTCCGCCAAACTACCGACAGAGACACCGTACTTGGCGCACAGCTCCTTGATGACCTGAGTCGCCGTCTTGTTCTTGGCCGTGTAGTCCACCGTGTTCTGCGCCAAATACCAGTTCATGTCGTTAGCGGATACGGACGCCTTGCCCTCTCCGGTACGGTCGACGTTTGCGATCACGCCCCGAAACATCTCGGAGTCGTTCGCCATCAAATAGACGATACCGCCCTCGCGTGGTACGAAATGAATCGTGTTCTGCGTTTTGGTGATAACTACCGACAAGTCCAGTTTGCGTGATACCTCGCTCACATTACCGCTCCAGTTGACGCTCTCTACGATGTCCGAGATGTCATACGTGTTGCCGTCGTATTTGTATAGGACGGAGATGCGCGGACGTGGCGCCACTATCGAATTGTCTGCGGGCATGTCCGCACCTCCTATGGTTTCTTAGGTATTTTCAGTTTCATACCGGCGTAGATCGTGTATTTGTTACGAGCGCCGCGTGCCCGTTGGTATTGCGTCAACAAGGCGCGGTTTGCGTACCAAATGGCTTCGTAGTACTTTTTACCACCTTCGCCCCACACCTTTTTCGCAATCATCGACAGACTATCGTTCGACTTGACCACATACGTCGTAGGCGTTTTCTTGGCGACAGGCTTACGTGTGCTCGTCTTCGGCTTGTTGGCGCTAGCTTTCGATGCGCCACGTTTGACGACACGTATCGGCACATATTCGACCAACTCGCACGATACCCACAAGTCGCCGGGATGCCCCGGACGGTCGCGCTCAATCACCAAGTCGCGCAAAGTGTACAAACCGTTGAGTGGCGCATGGGAGAACGCAACCTTGACCGGTTGGTCGTCCTCCGCCCACTTCTTCAAGCGCCCTTCTGCGACATACGGCGTGACGTGCGGTCGCCTTACGCAGATTGTCGGGTTGTAATGTTTGGGCCATAAAAAAGACAACGGGATACGCCGCTGTCTCCGTTTACCGAACCGCGTGACCTCGCCAACACCCAAGACTTCGGTGTCAGCGAAACTCAACCCGGCGGATTGTTCGATTGTTTCCGGTGGCACGGGAAGCGCCAAATAGCGCCCACCGTCCGCCTGTTTCGAAAATCCCATCTCATAGATCGTGATGTTCACGTATTTGTCGCCTCCTTAGCTGTTTACCGCACGTGACATGGCGTCCGCCATCTTATTCATAAGCGCGTTGACGTCCTGTTCGCTGTTTGCGTCCATGCGTTCGATGCGTACGGTGATGTTGTTTGTGACGTTACCACCGCCGCCCGCTGCGCCTGCTGACGCCGCATACGGGTCGACTGTCGCCAAGTTCCCGTTCGAACGCTGTAAGACGCCCGTGTTGCGCAGTAGTTGCGCCTGTGGTGCGGTCAATACCGCCTCACCGCCGTGTAGCTTGGACATGTAGCCGTTGCGTGGGATACGGTAAGCTCCGCTCGCGTGCGACTTGGCCCCGCCGCCTCCGCCACTTGACGCTTCCTCACCGCCACCTCCGAAGAAGCCGGTCACATAGTCTTTGACGTCGCTAATCGAAGGGAGCGTATCTTTGATTTGGTCCCATACCAGCGCACCGATGTTCGTGAGCGTTTTAACTGCGCCTGCGAACGCGTCGTAGATTTTGTCCGGGAGCTTGCCCGCCCAATCCGATACGTTCTTGGTCACGTCGTCAAATTTGTCACCGATGGTCTTCTTGATTTTCGACATCCCCTCGAAGGCTTTCGTCTTGGCCGCAGACAGCCCGTCACCGAAGAACTTCTTGATCCTTCCGAAGCCGTTCCATACGTACGTACCTGCGTCATTGATTCCGCCTTTGAAGAAGCTGACGATGCTCTTCCAACCGCCTGATACCGCCGCCTTGAGTCCTGTGAACAACGCTTTACCGGCCTTCAAAATTCGACCGACAAACAGCAAGTTGACGTAGCCCCACACAAATTGGATTGCGCCGAAGAACATCTGTTTGATGCCTTCCCACATCTTGCCGAAGTCGCCAGTGAAAAGACCGGTGAACACTTTGACAGCGCCCATAATGAACGTGAACGCACCCTGAATGACGTTTTTAATGGCGTCGAATGTTCCGATTACAAGCCATTTCACGATTGGGAACACTAGTTTAAATGCAGCGCCTAATAACGTTGCCGCGTTCTTCACGGCATCAAACAACTGCGCTCCATCCGTCTCCATGTAGGATTTGACTTGCCCGACGAGCCCCATCACGAATTCTTTGATTCCGGTCCAAGTGTTCGTCACCGTCTCCTTGACGACACGTACCGCAGTCATGATTTTCGTGATCGTCTCACTCGACAGTCCGAGCGAATTCAACAACTGGACGCCACTGCCGGTGTTTCCTTTGAACAACTCGAATACGCCCTTGACCGCAGTGGCTACCGCGCCCATCGCATTGCGGAAACCTTCCGACTGTTTGTACGCCGTGACGAAGCCCCAGCCGAGTAGCGCAATCGCGCCGACAACCAAGCCGATAGGTGACGCAATGACTCCGATGACCATCGACAAACCGCTGATTGCGAGTGTGACCGCTGTGACGAGTGCTGCGATGCCTAGCGGTACACGTAGCGCATAGAGTCCGTCAGCTACCGCTTTGATTGCAGCGGTGAATCCGTCCATTGCGCCGCCCTGCTGGAACGACTCCAACAAGTTCGCCATCCACGTCGCCATGTTCTTGATCGCGGGTAGTGCCGCCGTACCGAGAACAATCTGCATCGTTTCAAGCGCGCCTTTGAATTGCTCGATGGCGCCTTGTGCGTTGTTCATCTTTTCTTTTGCTACGTCGAGTGCCGTTACTTTCGACATCTCATCGTACATATTCTTGATACCGTCAGCGCCCTCTTTGTACAAGATGTTACCGGCACGAATCGCATCAGCGCCAAACATCGTACGGAGAGCGTTGGTCCGTTGCTCGGCGTTCAGACCCGACAACGAGTCTTGAAGCAAACCGGCAACTTCCGCCATCGACTTCATGTTGCCTTGCGCGTCGTAGAACTTGTTGGCGCCATCTTCCGTCACGATACCGAGGTCCATCATCTGTTCGTGAGCGGCGTTGGTGGCTGGCGACAAGTTCATCAACATCGTTTTGAGCGAGGTACCGGCATCGCTGCCTTTAAGACCGTTCTGGGCAAATACCGCCAATGCGGTGTTCGTGTCTTTGAAGCTGACACCTAGTCCGCTGGCTACCGCCGATACCATCGACAGTCCGAATTTCAGCTCGCCTACTGACGTCGCAGATGCGTTGGCCGCGCCTGCTAACGTGTTGGCGACTTCTGACGCCTCCAAGCCGTCCGACTTAAATGCGTTCATCGCTGTCGACATGATTTCCGCTGAGTCCGCCAACTCCAAACCACCGGCTGTGGCGAGGTTTAACGCGGCTTCGAGTCCACCGGCTTGTACCGTCGCTGGCGAGAGTCCCGCTTTTAACAACTCTTCCATGCCCTGTGCCGCTTCCAAAGCGGAGTATTTCGTTTTTGCGCCAAGCTCTAACGCCAAGTCCGTCATCTGCTTCATTTCTTCGCCACTCGCACCAGTCAACGCTTTAACGGTCGACAGCTGTGATTCGAAGTCTGCCGCCAAGTTGATCGTGCCAAGTGCCGCCATACCTGCGCCGATTCCCGCAAGCGCCGTAGGCAGCCCTGCCGCAATGCCTGCGAACCCTCCGGCAGCCGCCGTCATCCCGCCGAATGTCGAGGTGACCGCTTTACCGCCTTTTACGAATCGTCCGTTTGCATCACGGAGCCTACCGGTGGAATCCGTTGTATACTTCATCTGCTGCTGAAAGTCGCCCATTGCGTTCGTCGCCTGTTTCATCGGGCGCGAGAAGGCGTCTTTCATCGAGATAACGCCCTGTAACTGCATCATATGTTTGTCACACCCTTTCCGGTCGTCCGTTTACGTTGCGCCCCGTCAATCCACGGAAACGCAAAGTCAAGAGACGACCGTCATTTGCGGGTCTTGTTTGCTTTCTGCGCTTTCTCTGCGTGTTCTGCCGCCACCAAGTCGCTAGCCAACAGAAACGCCTGCTCACGCTCAGGTAGCGCCATGATCTGTGACGGTAGGACGCCGAACCGTTGATAGGCGCCATGACAAATCAGCGCCAGCGGGTCCTCGTCCTCGATTATTTTTTTGCTTCATCGACCGCTGCGTTGAACGACATGTCAAGCCCGCTCAACGAGAGGATTTCTGACGAGATTTTCGCGCGTTCACCGAGTAGGAACTGGTTGCGGAGTGCTGCGTCATTCGTCAAAGCACCGGTAGCTTCCCGCAACTCGTCGACAGTCGGCTCGACCAACGCCTTCTCAATCAACGCCAATGATGCGACCGTTTCGTCCATCTCGCCGCTTGTATCAGTTGCCAAGTTCTGCGCCGCCTTGAACTCTTCGTCCGTGATCGGGCGGATTGTGATTGCCGCGCCTGCGTCCTTGAAGCGCTGTGATGGGTAGATGTCGCGGTTGCCTACCGGTTTCATGCCGAGCAACAGTTCGAGTTTCGTTTTCTTAGCCATGTGTGTGACCTCCGTATGTTTGTGTTTAGTGTCGTAGCGATATAAGTAAGAGGGCGCCATTAAGCGCCCTTTGCGTAATTAGCGTCAAACTTCGTCGGCAGGTAGAATTTCATACCGCTCGACTGTGAACTCGAATTCGTCCTCCATGAGCGACCCAGCTTCGAAAGCGATGATTGTGAGGTCCGTGAACTGAACGTTAATCAGACGTACCGCAATCTTGCCCTTCGACGGGTCCTCGACGCTGACGAGTAAATCTTCGAATACAGGCGGTGGTGTGTCGAAATCCTGCGCCGTTGCAAGTGTTCGTTTGAACTCCGAATCCATGAAGTAAAGCCCCATCGACCCTGATAACTCGTATCCCGCGTATTTCTTACCGGGAGTGAGCGTGCCAGTGATCGGGAAGTCCGTATAGTTGTTCGACTGGTTCAACTCGAAGCTTTTCAGGCCGAGCACCTTTCGACCGTTAAGATACGCACTTCCGTAGTTACCAAATACAGGCGTGAACCCATTAGCCATCTAAGTGCCCTCCTTATTGAGTGAAGCCGACGGAGACGTAAACCTCTTCCATCGAATCCACGAATTTGACCATGATTGTGACCGCCAATTGGTCGTCAGCAGTGCCAGCCGGTTTCACGACGTCAATCGTGTATGCCGCGTCGACGATACCTGCCGTCACATAGGCGTTGATGTACGAAGCCAATACACCTTTGAGCGCCAAGCGTTCGTTCGGACCGTTCGGCTTCTTGCCAATCCAGTTGCGCTCGACCTCGCCCTTGATGTCCGCCACCATAACCTGCTTGAGCAACGACTTGCGGATTTTCGTCTTGGCTGTCGTGATGCCACGGATACTGCGGACGATTGCGCCATTGAACTCGTAAGCGTAACCGCCTGCGGCCAATACCGCCTTCACGTCAGCCGGAGCCAAACGCTTGTTGACGTCGATTGCGCCGTCTTCCGTCGTGTACGTCAGTGAGTCAGCCAACGACAATGACGCCAATTGACCTGCGACCTTCGCTGCCTGTTGTGCGCTGGTCAACGTCTCGTCTGCGTATTTCGGCGCATTGACGAGGTTGACGATAAATTCGTCTTGGTGCAACAACGCCGCAGCTACGCCCAAATCGGGGTCAGCGTCACGTGTCGCGTCCCCGCCAAGTACGAGGAACGTGTAGTTTTCGTTCTCTTCGCGCTGTTCTTGTACCCAAGCGACCATCGACGCCAATGCCGCAGTGTCCGGGATGTGGTCGAACGCGACCGCCTCGAAGAACTCCGTCAATAGTGCCGCCTGTGCTGCCTCATAGTCTGTGACGAGCGGTGTCGCCGGAAGTGTACGCACGACTGCGCGGGTTGCCCCGCCGTCAAATGCGCGTTTGACCGTCTTGTATGCTTCTGATGTGGCGCCGAGTCCGTCAGCCGCCGCCGTGCGTGATTCGAACAGGTACGTATTGCCTGCGGTTGCCGGTGCTGCGTATTCCGTCGACAGAATCGCGACGAAGCCGTCTACCGGTGCCAAGCGTTCCTGCGCGATCTCTGCGAACGTGAAGAATACGCCCGGACGCCCCTTATCGTAGTTTGTGAATGACATGCGTCACCCTCCTAATTAGTCATATTAAAAAGGCGCCGTGAGTGCGACGCCCTTGATCGTTTCGTATGCTTCGTCTGAATACGCTGTGAACGTCGTCAGCCGTAATGTGAAATAGTCGCCATCGAGCGCTGTGGATTGCTCCGTCTTGAACGGTTGCCCTCCGGCGATACCGTCAATGCGCCCGATGAGCTTGGTTGCGTCGTCTAGCGGGATGTCTGGTTGGCGTGATAGGCGCATCTTCATGACATCCGTCACACCCTTTACCGTGTCAATCCGCTTGTCGACGTACAAGATTTGATACTGCTTGACCACCTGTATGACATCGGTTGCGATTTGGCTGTAGTCGTCCGGCATACTGCGGATGACCAACGTTTTCTCGACCGGCTCCTTCGGCCATTGATTGAGCACCGTCTTGGCGCCTGCCGGAAGTGCCGACGCAAGGAACGTCTTCAACCCTGCCAACTCCGTTGCTGTATTGGTTTCCGCCACTTACGTCACCACCCTCCTACTTCGCGCTCAATCGCGCGCTCAATCATGCGTTGCCAACGTGCCTGTTGTTGCTCATATGGGACCCGTAAGAACTCCGGCTCACCTGTGACGGCGTGTTTTGATTCTTCGTGAATGAAGTAGGCGTAGTTGAACCCGCCTTTTACCGCGTTTGCCGTCACGCTACCGCTGACTTCTCCGGGGAAGTTGCCTTCTGCGTTGATCACAGCGATGTTCTTCTGTAGCGTACCGGTGTCGTACGGTGCCACGTTTACCGCCTCTAACCGCCAATCGTCGAGCACTTGGTCGATACCGGCTTTGGCGCCACGGTCGAAAGCCATCGGCGTCCGTTGTAATGCCGCAACCAATCGCTCAGTACCTTTCATGCGAAACTGTACGCTCATACGTCCACCCGCAATAACACGCGCTTACCGTTCAAACCGCGAATTGGTGCGATGAGTTTCGGTTGGTAATCCGTCGTGTTGCCGAAGTCGTCCGTATATCGTAGTGTGTCGCCATATGTGACCTGTACCGCCTTGTCGAAGTGGAAGCGCCCCAGTGTCGTCACCTCGTCGCCATTTGGCGTCCGTACGACGTCAGAACGCTCGTCAAACCGACACTTCAGCAGGATTGGCGGTGATTCGACGGGGTATCCGTAATCATCTTCGCCACTTGCCGTGACCTGTAACACTGTTTGCTTTAACGGGATTAACGCCATTTGTCGTCACCTCACAATACGGTCGGCTTGATACGTCCGTCCACTTTCGGTAGGTCGGGGTTGGCGTCGCTAATCAAATCCGCGATATGACGCGGCACTAAGTCAGCCAACTCCTGTTTACCGTTTTTGAACGAGATACCGATACTGCCGCTCAAACTGAATTGGGTGACGCCCTGTTGCGCCAACTTGTTCTGATCGCTGTATACCGTAGCCAAGACCGAAGCAAAGTCGTACACTGCGTCCGCCGGAATCACGTAGCCCCCGTATTTTGACGTGAGCGTACGGTTGGCGATATTGCAGTATCGTTGTTTGCTAGCGGACTCAAGCGACAAATACTCTTCCGGGTCAGCAACGAAACCACCGACATATGCGTCACCTTGCGCCTCGTCAAACGGGAACATAAGCGTCACTCCTTCGTGCTAGCTTTACGACGTGATGGCGCCTTTGGTTTGGCTGGCGCTGGTGCAAGCTCTTGCTCCGCTTCAACCGCCTTTTCCACCTTTTCGTGGATTGGCGCTTCGGCTGGCGCGTCGTCCGCCTTGGTGCGGTTGACGTCAATCAACTGACTCAACGCAAATGATACCTTCGGGTCGTCCGTCTCAAAGAACCCATCTCTGAATTCGTACCGCTCACCGTCTACGTAAAAAGAAAGTGAGCGGTATCGGCTTTCAAACTTCGCCATATACCGCTACCTCCTTATTAAGACAATCCTTTGATGCGTGCGTGCGCTTTTTCTTGGTGCATTTCTAACGTGTATTCACCAACGATTTGCCCCTGCATGTAGTCGCCCTTTTTACCAAGGAACTCATGGAAGAACGAACGGTTTTGTAACGGGCGGATTTTAATGCGCTCCAAATCGATAATTAAAAGTTCATCAGGCGCTAAGTTGTTGTTGAGTGCGACAGGAACTTCGCCAAAATCAGATACGATAACATCAACAATTGTCCCGCGCTTCTGGTCTTCACGCGCAAGTTGTACTTTAGAAGCATCGAATCCTGAGATCTTACGTTTCTGCTTCGCACCGACTAAGACTACATGGTTTGCGCCGGTCTCCATACCGCCAGCTTCGTAGATTTTTTGCAACTGATCATTAATCATCTCGTACGAAAGGGCGGCATTGCCTGCATTCGCGACGTTAGTTTTAATGACTGAACGAATACCGTCCATTTGTCGGATGACACCATCTTCGTACTTGATACCGCCGATGAGGGCTTTTTCAAGTTGTAAAGCAAGTTCTTTCTGTTTTTTCTGTTTTTCGTACTCGTAAAGGTCATCAATTCCATGCTGGGCGACTGCGACTGCTGTACCTGTTACCTCTACTGTTTCGTCGAAGATCTGTGTGATATTTGATTTGCGTGCGCGCTTTTTACTCCGTCCGCCGCGAGCGTCAATCCCCTCATGGCCCTCGTTGAACTGAACGGAAATCTTTGCGCCGTCAGCTACAGCGGTAGGGGTCGTATTAGCGTAACCACGCGAAACTGTTAGTGTTTTAGACAACACGTCTACTGCCGACACAAGCAACAATTCTTCTCCGATTTGGATTACCTGACCGATACGGAATGGTTCTGCGTCAGCAACTGTGATACTTGTGTCACTATCAAGCTTGGCTCCAGCAACTGTTGAAGCATCTGAGAACATCTCATCTTCGAACCACGCATGCTCAACGTTTGCAATTGGTTCAGAGAAACCAAGTAATGAGAGAAGTGGTGTTTGGTGTGGGTCTAGCAATAGTACCTCATCAGTTACAGACTCAACAGCACCGACGATTAATTTTGAGTTATACATTGACATAGATGTTTACCTCCATAGGGTTAAATTAGTTTCCGAGTTCGCGCTTTGCTTTTGCATAGGCGATTTTGTCTTCTGTACGACCTGTTAGACGCGCCTTCTCCGCCAACTTTTCGAGTAGTGAGCGTTTATCCGCTACCACTTCTTGTGTTTGCGCCAAAGGTTTGCCGATAGGTTGTGCAGCGGCTTGCGCCGTTAAAAACGGATATTTGTCAACAAGCGTTTTCATTACGTCATTTGCGTCATATCCTGCATCGGTTTTCTGTAGTTGCGACATATCCGCAAGTTTGATGGCTGCTTCGATGCGGTCTGCGCTCAATCCGTATTCCGCGCTTGATGCCAATGATTTAAATGCCGCCAGCTTACGTTCTTCCTCACGCTCACCTTCGATGGCTGCGAGGCGTTGGCGTAATTCTTCGGCTTCTTGCGCTTTCTTGGCGATTTCTTCTTGGGCACGTTCGACTTCGCCTAATGACGCGAGCCGGCGTTCCTCTTCCGCCTTCTCCAACTCCGCTAACTTGGCGACCTTGTCGTCGTAGTCCGCGTACTTCTTACGTTCACGATCTAGGCGGTCTTTCAAGATACCGTCCAGTTCCTCTTGCGTGAACGTCTTTGGCGGTGCAGGTGTTTCCGCCGGTTCCCCTGCTTGCGGGACTTGCGTTGACTCTACCGTTGCCTGTGTATCGGGTGTTTCGAGTGATTGCGCTTGTGGTTGTTGTTCCATATCGTTACCTCCGCTTAGAGTCCGTCGACTATTGTTTGCCAGCGCAGTTTAACGTCATGTGCCGTAGCGGACCATTGCTTATAGCGTTGGGTTACGTTTACCTGTTGCGAGCGCTTGGCGTCCCGCTTTTTCTTGCGATTCTGCCGTCTGTTGACGGGTTGGCGAGAGTTGCGTCGGGTCAGCATATGGGACGACACTGTGACGGCATTTCGGGTGGAAGATTTGACCGCTCCCGCGTAGTTCATCCAGCGTCATGTATTGTGTGTCGCCTGCCTCCGTCATCCTTACGATTCTGCCGATGTGATACCGGCAAGCGTCTTTAGCTGGTGGCCCGATAATCACGCCGTACTCGACACCGCGCTCTACCGCCTCGACACGTGACGCCTCCATATGCGCGCCCTTTTGCTTCGTAAAGACAAGCATGTCGATATACCGGTCGACGTCCCAGCGCCGTCCTTTGCTATCGGTGAGTGCGGTGTTTGCCGCATCCCCCAGCTTTTTGCGTAGTCGGCGCAATACGTCCGCCTTGATTTGCTTGGCGTTGTTGTCGCCGCTACCGAGTGTGGCGCGGATACCTTCGGACATCGCCTCACGCACCGCCCGTTTGATCTGTTTGTCGATGTATGCGTTGGTGGCGAGGATGTCGTTTTGTGTGTCAGCGACCAGTGCCGCGACCATGCGCTTGTGCGGTGTGGTCAATACAGCGTTGATCGTGACGCCGATTGCGTGTTGAGCGGATTCGATGCCGGACAGATACGAAGAGGTTACGGCTTGGGTCGCCTTTTCCGAAGCGACACGGCCAAGTTCCGACAATATCCGCTCGACCGCCTGTAAGCGTGCTTGCGCTACCGCTGCCGAAGTGAAATCCTCGCTCAACAGGAAGTCGTCGAGTTGGCGTTGGATTTCCTTGCGTGCGTTGCGGTAGATTTCGACCAATTGCTTGGCGTTATAATCGTAATCCGGTTGAGGGTACGGTTTTAACGTCGCCATCAGCCGTCACCTTCCGTAACCTCATCGTCAATTGCGTCAAATGCGTTATTGTCAACCAAGTCAGGCGCGTTAAATATGCTTGCGTCAACAGAACCGTTGATACGCTCGTCATCACCGCCGATGGCGTCAATGATTTTCTGCGCCTGCTCGTCGTTCACGCCATCCAAATACTTGATTGCGCCGAGTTGGTCGAGCGTCGGCTTACCGCCAGTACGTAGTCCGGCGACCTCTGCGTCATACTTCTCGTCGCGTGGTAATCCGTCACGCCACAAAATCGTAGGGTACGGCACCTCATATTGGTCGACGCCTAAAGCGCGAGCCTGCTGTTGTTCGAGCAGCTGGGCGTTGTATAGCGTGTCACGCAGCGCCTTGTCGACGTTGTTGCGGATGCGGTTGACCTTCGACAATAGCGGGAAGAATCGCGCCTTGATTGCGCTGGAGTCCGTGTGTGACGTCCCTGTGCCACCGCCGTCCTGCGTGATCGTCGTACCGAACACCCATTGCGGGATTTCCGCCATTTGGAACACCATCGCCAACAACTTGTCAATCAGCTTGAAGTTGAGGTCGAGGTGCGCGTTCCACGTCATGTAGTTCGGCGCCACATCGTCCTTGCCGACCTCGATATACTTGCCGCCTAATGCCACACGGTCGCCACCTAAGTCGGGTCCGTACATGTTCGGGTCAGCGTGTTTTGCGAGCACATAGCTGATTTGCGAGATGGTGTCGTTAATTGTCGCAAGTAATGGGTTGATTTGAGAAATCAGCGAACTGCCCTGCCAATCATCGTCACGCGCCACATAAGGTACGTGCTTGATCAAGAAGTCGCTCACGCCCGTCGAGATGACGTTGTTGGCGAGCGGGATTTCATTGCCGATGTAGTATGTGTTGATGATGACGCCGTTGTCCGCTGTCACCGTTGCAGGCGACACCAACTCGAAGTCGCGATAGACGATGTACCCCGGTAAGTGGCGCTCGACATGCAACACATAGCGTTCCTGCGTTTTAATGATTTTGTTGCCGGGAATCACTTCGACCCAGCAGACGTTGATTGCTTTGAACTGCTTCTTGCCGCCGGTCTCCGTCACTTCCGGGAACACGTTGGCGGGGTTGATTGATTCAATCAGCGGTTCAAGCGTCTGCGGCGGTGGTGTTAAGCCCAACTCTGCAATGCCTGACGTGTCGTGGCGTTGGTCCAATCGGACACGCAACCAACCGTCACCGCGATAACCGAGCGCAGTCACGAATGAATGGCCGGCCGTCGTCAAATCGTTTTCCAACACCACGCGCTGTAAGCCCTTTTGAGCGGGGTCAGCGTCAGGTTTGTCTGTCGAATAAATCGGTGGCTCGCCAAACATGAGGTCGGCGGGTTTCAAACACAAGATTTGCGACAAGTTGATTGCGATGTATAGCTTCTCCAGCTGCGACTGTTGCGGGTTTCCGGTCTCACGTAATAGACTGGCAATCCGGTCATACGTCTCACCGTGTTTCCCGTCAAATATTTGTTCGTTGTACGTATATTCAGCGATACGACCGATGTCGTTAGGGTGCGGGAATTGCGTCCCTTTCGCGAATCTGTCAATGATCACGCCACCACCTCCTTTACCGTTAGTTGTTATTTCAATTACTGTATTGGCATGTTAAAAAGCGCGCGGTTTGTCGCGGACTCGCGCACGGCGCTTCTTCGTCAAAGTCCGAGCGATATGTACCGCATCGGGCAAATCGTCGTGTGCGTTACTGCCGAAACGTTCCATTTGTTCGAGTAACAGCGAGTGTCTGCGCGCCAAAATCAGCTTGCCGACCGCTAAGTCCGGTTCCATCGCCTCAATCCGCAACAACTTGTCACCGCGCGGTAAGTATTTGTCAACGCGAGACGGCGGGTAGCCAATCTCACGGAACATACGCTCTTTCAGCTGGTCGACGATGTAGTCCTGACCCTGCACCGCCTCTGCTGCGATACCGTCCGGTTGCCATTCGTCAGCTACCGAAATGATTTTCGTCATGAATTGATCAATACCGAGCCTTGCGCCCCACGATTCGACAACGTACTCCAGCGCCGTCTCCTTGTGTTTCGCAATGACGGCGATAGCGGAATAGTCGCCCTTTTTCTTACCGAACGCCATATCGACGCCCATAAAGATTTCGTACTGGCGCGATTTGAAGTCGTCCAAGCGTTTCCCGTCGGTGTCCCAATACTGGTACGCGTCGAGGTCGAAGATTGCGCTTTCCGAGTCAATCGGTTCGTTCTGATACTCGGTACTGAACGCCTTGCTGCCGTTGTCCCACTTCCACGCCATCAGCTTGTATAGCGGCTGAACATCGGGCCACAATACTTCGGCGCCCTCGTCCATTTCCGCTTTGTGCGCCACGTAAAATAGCTCGGCGTTGCGGGCGCTGCCCTTGTCCTCGCGGTTTTGGTACAGCTTGCGGCACTCTTCCCATAAATCCGCGCGCTTTGGCGGGGAGATGAGCGCCTTGTATTTGATGGCCTCGAAGTCACTACGATTCTTCATAATCTCGATCAGCAAACTTTCGGCGTGGACGGTCGTGCCCATGAATACGATGGCCGTCTTCTTGCCTTCCGGATCACCGAGCGGAATGACGACCTTGCGGAACCATTCTTTCAATTCCGTCCGTAGTTGTTCCGTGTTGTTGTTCTTCTCGGAGTCGACGTCATCACAGACAATCAAGTCCGGCCGGTTACCGTTCCAGTTACGTCCACGGAGCGCTTGCCCTGAAGATGCAGCCTGCACTAGAGAGAGTTGGCGCTGGCGTCCGTTGTCGAGCGGTTCCCAAGCAATGAACTCCATAGAATTATCGCGCGGATTGAGCTGTTGTTTTTCATCAAGCAGCGGGCCGAAGTCGTTGCGGAGTTTATCGTTGTACTTGAGTTGTAACGAAATCCACTCGATGTTCCCTTTGGCGACATCCGGTGTTTCCGAGATGATAATGATGTATTTGCGCTTGCGGAACACGATTTCGTGCGTCGGCTTGCCCTTCGACAAATACGAAGACTTGGCGTGGGAACGTGGGGCAGCGGCGGCGAGCTTCTTGTTCAACTCTTCGTTGCTGATCGTGTTCAAGATGTCGCACAGTTCGTGGTGAAACGGCGGAGCGACTGCCCCCGCAGGAATCCAGTTACCGGGATTGCCGGGGTTGGCGTCCTCACCGAAATATTCGTAATTGAAAAAGAGTTGGTCCACTTCGGCGCGATGTACGCGCTTCAGTTTGTCCAACTCGTCCAATAACGCCAACAATTCGTCAGCCTCGTAACCTACGTCAACCCCGTCAGCCGCCGCCTCTAAGACGTCAGCCAACGCGTCAATCCGTTTCTGCCGGTCAGCGCGACCGAGCCATTTGCCGTCAATCCACGCCACTCGGCGCCACCTCCCGTAGAGTAGTAATTGGTATGTATTAACCGGCGCCCATAGCTTGTGGCGCCAGTGTAGGCGATTCAGTACCGCCTGCTTGCGAGCAAATAAAAGACCCGCCGTGGTCCGCGTGCTTTCGCAGAGGCGTGGCGGGTTCATGTCAAATACAGGGCCACTTAACTTGCGCCGAGAAATGATTCCCGGGCAAGCCACGCTCTGGGACTTTTTTGAGCGCGTTTCCTCTCGGCCAGTTTAACGTCATGTCGCGGACGGGCTTTCGCCTTTTGGTGCCGACTAATCGGCATGATAAACGCACGACAACCATCGCCGTGCGTGCTGTACCTGTAACCTCCGGAAACGACGACAAAACTCGCGATGGGGCGGGCTATATCGCGTCGACGGTAGGCCACCGCTAGGGTTTCCACGGTGTTACATGTATGGCGCTCGAAACCGAAAGTACCGCCCCGCAAGCTACGCGCAGCTGCGGCTTTTTCGTCAGGTAGCGAGCCTGACCGGTCATCTCATTTGGCTGGCGGAAGCTAACCGCCCATCACGCTCATATACTGCCGAATTTACGCCACTAAAGGCACGGGTTAACCGAAGCCACCCTCAATATTTTATCGTTCGCACTTAGTGGCAGCGAGACTCCAAGCAAACGCAGGTGGGCGGCAATCCACATCTCTTCGAAGACCAACGTAAGTTGGCGTGACGGCTGCCTGTTCCGTCCTCTGCGTCTTACACAATAAGTAACCGTCTCAAATCCGTAATTCGCAGGTTTGGCGCCAAAAAGTCGGAAACTATTTTTGATTTGGCGGATTTTGTGCGCCGGTTGACGCTTGTGCCGAAAAGTGGCGCTTGGGTCAATCAAGTATCACCTCAATCTCAGTCAAATTCCTCACATGCTTGTCACGTAAACCTTCCGGCAATTGTCGGATGAGGTACCAAACTGGTACAAGCAGCGCGTCTGCGACTTGGCGGTATTCTCGTCCGCCACGCAAATACACAATTAGTAGGCGATCGGTATGTGGTGAGTACTTCGCAACAGTGCCACAGTCTTGTAGGTTTACTGTCCATGCCGACAGTTTTGCGTCAATCCACGTACCGTCATCGAGAACGAAATCAGGGTGGCAACCGTTAAGTTCTGGCTCGCGTAGAAATGATAAGCGTAAGTCAGCCAAGATTTCGCTGACCGCGTCCTCAAATAATCTCCCAGCATAAGACGCCTTGTTTGTATCAACGAGAACTTCATCGTAGTTGACTCCACACTCCGTCAGTAAATTGCCCCATCCGCCAAATAACTCCCTAGCGGCATTGACCGCACCACGGTACTTACCTACGACGTTCGTATAGTTCAAAGGTTCGCCATTTGTTATTATATGCAGTGCGAAACGTATTAAGTTGTTTCTATTCCATCCGACAGCGACTTTTGGTTTGTCGTACGGGTGATAGCCTGCATCCGAAAAGATATCGTTAATGCAATACTTTTTCATAGACGCGGCATATTGCGGGAACTCCCGCAAGAAAATATCTTTTGTGTACCTATCGCCGGTAAAGCTGTTTACCGAACGGTTGATTAGCGCCACTAACCGGTGGTATTCGATGTTTTCTTGGTGAACGCGGCTGTTCGGCGGTCTATATTTGACCCCGGCAACCTTCGTTGCGTTTTCGAAACTACCGAAGTGCCTCGCGGCCGCTTCTTTCAGGATAACGTCATACGCTCCGCGACATTTGTGTAGGTGGCGTATTCGACTTACTACCTGATCAGGGTCAGCGAAGTTTGTCGGTGTCGGGCGGTTTGGCGTAATTCCTAACACAGCCAACACGGCGTTTATCCCGCCTGAACGACTAGTTAAGGTACTGTAAAGTTTCGGGTTTTCCCGACGTAACTGCGCCCCGGAAGTAAACCCGCCACTATCATATAATTCTCGAAACTCCGCGATTGCTCGGCGGTAGTTCTCGTCATGTTCCGAAGTATCCCGGTCTATATTGCGTGGGTATCCGAGACGTTCGCGTAAGGCACGGTATGAGTGGTGCTTAAAGTAGCGTCGAATAACGTGGGGCATGTCGGCAACGCGGGTATTAGGTGCCTTGCGCAAAAGTCGGGATACTTCCGCGATAATTTCCGTCTCAGTCATTGAATCGCCTCCTTAAAGTCAAACATGATTTTTGGTGCGCGCAAGTCTGTCGGCTCAACTAACGGGCCGTAGCAGGCGGTGGATGGGGGATTTGCGAAAAGTGTCCGCGTATCACCGTACCACTGCGCCATTTGCGTAATACTGTCGTGAATTGTCGTTGTATATGTTATTCAACTATATGCAATTGAAGCACCACAATCGTCCGTACTTTTACGGATAATATTGGTTATGTCAACCGTTGTATGTGTGACAAACGGCTCTGTTGAGCCACTCACCGTAGTTGCCAGTGTTATATGTATGTTATGCAGCGTCGTGCTTTTGTGTATACAATCAGTGTAAATGGCTCAACCACGCCATTATTGCGTGTATTGCCGTGATAATACCGTGTGTCGAGAGGTACGGTCGTGGAATTATCTACGGTGCGGCACCGGTGTATAAGAAGGTGCATAAATGACGGGCATACTCCGGCATGATCAGTGTGGCGGATTGTTTCTAAAAATAATAGGCGGGTCTCCGGTAGAAGCGCTCTGCGGACTGTGAGTCGGAATCAATCGCCATCCCCGCCAACATCCGCTACCCATACGCTTCTATTATAGCCCCGCCACCTACCGCACTCAAGGCGACTGTTCCGCCTATTGCCGTTTGCTGTCACCCTTCAACGCCTTCAAGCGCTCCTGTAACTCTTCGGTACTGACCGCCTTGCCACTATCCACCGTAACCTCCGTCTGCTTCGTCAACATGCGGTTAGCTTCGAGTACCAGCTTGGCCATCGCAGCATTACCGTCATTAATCGCAAACTCCGCCATAGACGCCATAAGTTCCGGTAGTTTGTCGTGTGTACTGCGGACAATCTCTGCCTTGAGTTCCGCTTCAAACTCGGGCTTGCGTTTCCATTCAAACACGGTACTGCGATGTACTCCGCAACGCTCCGCTATTTGGTCGTATGTCAGGCCACCCTGCTTAGGTTGCGCCAAATACTTGATCGCTATATATTGCTCCGGTTTCAACGCCATGTTACGCTCACCTCCGTCATAATCGCTTATACGCTGACTAGCGCCAACTGGCGTTGGCTTACCGTCAACTTTCGTTCAAACTACGGTATCTGAAATACCGCAGTTTTCCGCATATATAGGCAGCATATACGGTACCTAAATCATACACAACGAAAAATTAAAGTAGTTAATCGCTATTGTTGCCCAGCTTTGCTGGCAACCCGACGTCAGTCGGTAGGTGTTTGTAACGCTAATAAAGTTCGGGCGCGCTCTTGTATAGCGTTAGTTACCGTGATCTACGTATCACCGGTTAACTGTCGGTACTGACATATGTAACGTTACTGGCGTTATCAAACACTTAAAACCTAGCACAGTCGTTTCACTTCCTGTGCGACTATATAATAGGAAGCGTTTAGTCACTTTACCGCCACCACCCGCAACCCTCTGCATCCTACCGACACAATGGCGTCAACTACCGTATTATTTCCGAAGGTGGCGTGATGGTGTTTCCTTTTATTGGTAGCGATTAATGTGTTGGTGCCGGCAGTATGCACAGAACTAGAAGGTAGATGGTGGTCGATGACGCTATAAACGTTGATAATAAGCCATTTATAGGAGTTTGTGAAATGTTGCGTTTAGTCGTTTATGAACCCCTAAACCCCGTACCTTTAGTCGTTTATGCCCCCCACAAGATTTACCAATTATACGTCATTTCACGTTTAAAATATATTTTACGTGTTGTCGGTAATAAAAATAGACGGGAAATAATCACTCCCCGCCCACAAACAGAATCTTTTTATGCCGTCAGCATATCGTAAACCGACCGGTGATTGTCGCCTTGTAACGTGTACCATAATGACGTAACGCCGTTTTCTTTGTCCCATTTGAAGCTAGTGAGCGGCGCGACAAACTCGCCGTCAATGAGCAGCGAACCGGAAACTAACATTTGCGTGAAGAGCATAGATGTCGCTACCTCACACTTGAACGTTACTCGGCGCCCGTTCTTCGCTTTAAATATATGCACGTGATCACCGTCTTCCGCGATAAAACTCTCTTGCGCCAGTTGTACCGGCAATTTGCGTCCGCACTCGGTCTTTAACTCAAATTTTTGTGGCATAAGCCCACCTCCGTTTTAATTTGACAGGCGCCAATACGACGCCCGTCCGTCACTTGCTGTCACTCTCCGTCCAACGTACCGAAAATGTCACGTATCGTCTGCACACGCCGATTCCGGTGGTCCTGCCGCAGTAACAAGTCCGGGTGCACCACGTATCCCTCGCGATTCAGCGTCGTCATGCGTATCATCACGCCCGCTTTACGGCACTCGCGTAGGTGGCGTTTAACGGTGCTCACGTCCACGCCGATTGCGTCAGACATCTCAGCCACCGTCATGATACCGATGTCGTAGTTACCGCCCTCTACGTCCACGTCCGCATGCTTGCTGATGAAGCACAGGTCCTTATGGACGAACGGTTGCAGCTTGTACACGAATCCTGCGGTTTCCAGCGGCACGTCCGCCATTAGCGTCGACACACCGTCCTTGTACGTCTTGGTGAATTTCTTGCGCGTAGGCACCGTCACACCGTGCGTATGGAACGCTGGCTCCGCAAAGTATGCCACCCTACCGGAAATCCGCTCCTTGCGCAGCACACCCAGCTCACACAACGCATTTAACGCGTCATCCGAGTGTTTGCGGGACTTACCGACCGTCTCCGCGATTTCAGCGGCAGACAAGTCGATACGACCGCTTTCCTTGTGCTTGATGTGCGGCAACAAGCGCATGATGACGCCAGCTTGTGTTAGCGTCATCTTCCGCAGTACCGTGATCAGCGCCTTGTGGAATGTGACGACAAACAACCGCTGACTGTCGTAACCTAAATCACGATTGATGCGGTTCCGAAAGGCCGCTACTTGCGAAGGCGTCCGTATGCTTGCGTCCTCTAACAACTCTCCGGTCTCTCGGTCGACCGCCACGTACCGCCTTGTTCTCGCCTGACTAATATCTACCGTCAAAAACAACACTCCCGTACCGTATTTTGTCGACAAATTACACTCGACATAGTATATAGGCGGTTTTAGGGCGAAATTAGCAGGTTTTTGCGAAATTTGTGGATAACTTTCGTTCGACAAGTGTCGAGATTTGTCGGAAAGTGGCGGTAAGTCACGCAAAAAAGGCGCACGACGGCGCCATTTATAATTAAATCACTCTCAAAAACGACTTCTTTTTCTTTATCTCGTCTTCTAAGTCTTGATATTTTTCTTTCCAATGATTAGCCCAATGTATTGCTTTTTCTAAATCATCGTCCTTTTTCAAGATTTTCGCTTCAAGAGAATCGAGTAGTTTCGCAGTGCGTTCCGCCACGTGCTCTAAATCCTGATTATTTCTTTCAACTTTAGACGTTGCTTCTAGTACAAGTGCTTGAAGCTGAGAAATCTGTTGTTTATAGTCTACTGATCTAGCTAGCTCCACCCTATGTTCTCTGCTGACGTGGTTAAACCTAAATTTCACATCTTTTAATTCATTTTCAAGGCGTTTAATATCTTTTTCATACTTTTGTTTTTCATTTTTAGTTACACCTTCTTTTTGGTGTCCTTTATTTTTCTTTTCGTATTTAACCCACGCATACTTCAGTTCATTTAACTCTACAGACGTATCACTGCAATTGTCTTTTGTATTGTACGCAGGTCGGTATTTGCTAATGAAGTACAATTCCACAATATTCATGTCAGCGCGACTTGGTAACTCTATATAGTCTACACGCGTTGTTTCCTCATAACAGGACTGAGGTAAGTGTCCAGATTTACTGAAATGTGAATTTATCCGACTATCCAAACTTGTTGTTCTACCTACATATATAACCTCAAATTCGCTATTCAAGAACCGGTATACATAAAACAAACTAATTCCTCCCTTATTCGACTGGCGCAGCCTCACGCAAATTCACACGGCCACCGTTCTTTTTGAATACAATCTGCTGTCGACGCATCCTGCACAATGAGTCGGCGTATACATTATGCTCGCGCTTCTTATGCGTGATGACACATTTGTTAAATTCTTTGAGCATTTTGCGTAATTTGCGTAATGTCTTGTTTAAAAACTTTGCGTTCGGTCCGCTAAACTCTTTACCGCTGTTAATCACGTCAACCACCGACTTACAATCGCTAACCACCCGTAGATTGACGATATGGTAGCGTCTAGCGTTCCAAATTAGGGCATACAGTGCATCAAGTTCTGCTTTTGCGCTGTTATCGTTTATTTGCGTTGATGTCGTACGAAACAGTAGCCGATTATTTGGCGTCACGATCACGTTAGACAACACTGAGTCGTTACCCTTCACTGACGCGTCACATCGCGCTACATACGGTTTTTGCATTGAATTATACATTATTACGTCACCTCACGTTTAAGATTAAGGCGCCAACTTTCGCCAGCGCCCGCCCACATCCTTATACAGCCAATCCCGCCCACGCTTCGCTGTCACCGTCACCAGCGACCAAGAACGCCAAACTGTCGCCACCTACGCGAACCCACGCGCCCAAAGGCAACACCGCAGGCCGCCAACTCCCTCTCACGCAAGCCTCGTAACCCTGCGTCATTTCGCTGTACTGGTAGGTTGCCGAGTCGCCCGCGCCCAGCAACCGGTAATGTACGTAAGGTTCCGCCCTCATACATCCTGCCGCTTGATCAGTGTTCAATAGCGTGTCTGCGTCCATACCTGCGGCCAACACCGTCACACCAGCGACCCATTCGCCGTTGATGCGCCCGATTCCGGGGATTTGCGCCACCTTGCCACTAATCAGCTGGTGGCGTAGTTCGAACGCCTGTGCGACGGGCATTGGCGCGGTGTTGCGTAGCTTGCCGTTCTTGAGTGCGATTTGTAACGTGTACATGCGCATACCTCCGTTTGATTGTCGGTAAAATCATAATTTTATTGGACTCGTTTTCTTGAACTCACGTTTTTCTTAGTCGCCTGAATTTTCCTGTGAAGTTCTTTCTTTTTCTTCCGTTCTCTTTCTTGTCTTCGCTTTTCATAAAAATCGTAAGAAAACAATCTCGAAAACATCTTCTCCACTCCCCTATAAAATTTATCATTTATCGGCGCCAAACTCCGCCTGCATCTCACTAACCTGCGCCACACTCCATAGTGGCCGTCCTGTCGCAGTCTGCGCAACCGGCGTCAACAAGCGCCCATTGTCGCGTTTGTACCATACCGCCACCACACGTCTATCAAGCGCCAACTCGTCGGCTAGCTCCGTGATCGTGTAGTAAGTCGTCCTTGCGTGTGCCTGCGTGCTCTGCTCCGTCTGCTGCTTCAAATTCCGTTTCCTCCCCGTCAATCTCCGTAGTAGCGATGAAGGCGACAACCAGCGTCACCATCACGCTCCACCATAACCACCACTCTGCGCTAAGGTGCGCTGACTTACCGACGAGCGCGTAAGCCATCAGTATGCCGGCACCTAACGTCAACATTCGTTTGATTTGCATGTCCGAAAACCTCCGTAGGGCTGCGTGACATGGCGCCAGTGTTGTGGTACACTCATAGTGTCGAATTACGAGTCGTGTGGCGCCTGCCATGCGGCTTTTTATTTTGTGTAGATACTTACCGCGTATACCGCCTCTTCAAAATCGTCGAAGATGTCGACCATCTCGCCAGTTTGCGTCAGATAGCGTTGAGTTCCGTAGCGATGGTCGATTAAGCTCGGTTCCTTGTGTCCGAGTAAAGCGAGTACTGCATTGACTGACTGGCATTTGTCGTACGATACTTCGATAGTTTGCGTCATTCCGTACACCTCCGTTTATAGTAGGATTACGCTTATTACGCAAATTACGTAACCCTTGACTATACTTTACTGCTGGGTGTTGATAATGTCAACAGTCAATTTGTATTTATTTTACAAGACGCAGCTTCAGCAGGTTCGTCGTCGTTTTCATTCTCGTCAAATTCAACAAAACAACCACAACCACCCACATCATGAATGTCGATTTGGTTCGATTCTTGTTGTATCTCTCGGTTTAAGTCTCGAAGTGGAAATGGTTTTGTAACTCCTTTTCTGGATCGCTTCATAAAGCTGTATGTTGTAAATTCAATCAAACCTTTTTCCATAGTAAGCGCTGGAGATACGTAAACTTTAGGTTTTTTAGCGCGCCCGTAGAAATAGTCTCGATAAGCATCATCCAATTGACGATACAAGAAATCGCGGTACTCTTCGTCAATTTCATCGTCAGGAATCTTCTTGATATACCTGAAGGCATCTACACAAACTTTAAGATGGTGCTCTTGCTCCATCAGTTCTTTGAATACTTCAGGCATCTGTTCACGTAAATTACGATGGTGACCCATACCTGCCTTTACACATCTGCCCATACAGTTGTTATGAGCGAAGCCCATCTTATACAGACGTGGCTCTGTTAAGCCATACTTCTTTAATATCTCAGCATTATCAATTACCTCTTCAATCATAGGCATCACGACTTCAAACGGTTTCCAGTTTTTGCGGATTGGGCCTTCTCGGTGCATTTCTTCCCAGCCGATACCGAAGTACAACGTAGCGTCCGTCACAAAATCATCCGACTTCAAGTATTGCTTGTTACGCCACTCGACAATTTCTGGCTCAATACCTTTTTTGAGGAACTGGCGAGCCACTCGCATCTTCAAAACCTTAGAACAATCCCCGATACGTGAGTTGAACACCAACTTCTTCTCGAACATCAACTCAATGGGATTTAACCCTTCCGCATGTGTCAACATAGGCAATTCAAGCGCATCTGACGCTTCATTGATAAAGCGGTACAGGTCGTCATCTTCCCACTTTGTATCAGTGAAATACAACACAATGTTATCCTCCGGGTACTTAGTTTTGACCCAATCAGCAACCGAGAATGAAGACTTACCGCCACTAAAGAATATGATGTGATTTTTCAAATTAGCCCTCCTATATCGAAATAAAGGCGGTAGGTGTCATAACCCGCCGCCAGTGTCGTCAGTAATCGTAAACTTGCGCCACACCGCCACGTCCGCCTTGCCGTTCACAAAGTCGCGGTACACCTTGCATCGCGCCTTGTTCCGCTTCTGCGCCTGCCGGTCGAGCAACGTCATCTCGTAGACTGTGCGTGGTCTGCGTGTCGACGGCCAATGGGCGACACCACGCGTGTCATACGGTGCCTTGTCGTCTAGCGGTGAAAGTTCCCGTTCGCGCGTCTCTAGCTGTCTTGGTGAATGTATCGGGTATTCATCATTCGCCTTGTCGCGGTATGTGGACGTAAACTCTTCGTGAAAAACGGAATTGGTCAAGCGCTCGATCAGTGCGTCATATCCCGCAAGGTGGCGGTATAGTGCGAGGTCTTGGCATAGCGTGTGCAGGCGGTTCAGGCGGTCAGGGCGTGACAACTCGCCAGCTCGCGTGGCTTGTAAGATGGCGGCGGCTTCCGTATTGATGCGTGCCCACGCTTCTGCCGTCTCGCCTACCGTCAAATCATCGTCAAATTGGCTCAATGGCGTCTACCTCCGTATTTTGCGTAATATGCGCATTGATTCGTTCCGTGAGTAATGTGTGGTACGTTTCATCGAGTTCAAAACCGATGTAATTGCGATTGGTATTGAGGCACGCAATGGCGGTTGTACCGCTGCCCATGCAGTTGTCTAATACGACGTCACCCTCGTTCGTATAAGTCTTGATTAGATACTCAAATAGTGCGACTGGCTTTTGGGTTGGGTGTAACTTTTGTTTATCTCTACAAAAACTAAGTACTGTTAGCGGGTACCGTTCCCCATTTGATTCTGTTACAGCACCGCTGTCATTACCGTAGTTAGTTCCGTGATGCCCCTTTTTTGTTTTGTATGCTTTAAACCCCGTCCGCATCTGAGGAAAATAATTAGGTGGTTTTTTATAAAAGACCAAAATATTCTCGTGGTCCTTTAGTGGCATCTTTTTAGCGTTTAAAAATCCTGTACCCGCATCTTTCTGCCATACCCACTCATATCTAAGTAGCTTTAGGTTGCTGGCCCCTAACACTTTGTCAAACGGTGTTTGAGCTGTTAGCACAATAGCCCCGTTGTCTTTAATTACACGTGCATACTGTTCCCATAGTTTGTCCAAAGGAATGATCGAGTCCCACTTATTGCGCGTGGTCCCATAAGGCAAATCGCACAGAATCATATCTACCGACTTGTCCGGGATGCGCTTCATACCTTCCAAACAATCTTCGTTAAACACCTGATTTAGTAATTCATTCAAATGGCGTCTACCTCCGTCAATTTTTGTGTTATGTCAACTGCGTTTATTGGCGTAATTTGCGTCATACTACCGGTGTAGGTTCGTTGGTGTCGAGCGTTAGCGTCAAACTGGCGCCTTCCATCGTGAATGTTTGTTCTACGATAAGCGCGTCACCGCGCCAACTGGTTTTAGCGGACGGTTCGGAAGCTACGAAGCCTAACGCCGTCAATGCGACAACCAACTCGTGGTGAGTCGTGTCCGCAATTACCGTTTCTGCGACAATCTTCATCAGCGCATACCTCCGATTTCTGCGTCACCGAAGTCCCGGCGCAACTCTGCGTCAGTCTCCGCCATCTCCGCTTGCAACAAGTCCAAGTCGTGCGCCAGTTGCAACAACAACTCCGGCTCGATTAGCGACATGTCAAAATACTCCGCCACCTTGCAGTCGACGTATGCACTCGCAAGCTCCTTAACCGTGTCAGCGTCAGTGGCGTAACCGTTGGCGCCAAGCAGGCGCTCGACCAGCTTTTCATCAACTACGATATTTGTTTGTACCGTGATCATGCGTCCACGTCCTTTCTGCGCGCCACAAACGAGTGGTCGCCATCCTCCGCCATTCTCTTAAACTCCCGCACCAACGCATTGAGCGCCCGACCTTCGTTGATGTGCGCCACCTGCGGAGCCACGCCAAGCGCAGCCCCTACGTCAGCAAGCGTCAGCCCGTCCACGTACCGCAAGTCGATGACTTGGCGCTGTCGTTCCGTCAACTTGGCGTTTTCTAGCACACGATTGATGTCGAGCATGAGTGTGGTGGCGTCGATGTCGCCGTCCTCCGCCATCTGGCGGAGCTTGGGGATTTCGTTAAGCAGGCGTTTTACCGCCTTTTGCGTATCTAGCGTAATCAGTGTCGACAAGCGTGACACCTACTTTCTTCTATGTTATAGTCAAATTACGTGTAATCGCGCTATTTGCGCCAAACAACTTATATGTGAAGGAGTGCCGCCAATGCCACGCACCACAGCTCAATTTCGCCCGAAATTCGAACCTCTCGCAGAACAGCGAGGACACGGCAAACACTACGTTGCGATTGACAAAAACCGCCGTCTCATGTTCTTAAAACGCGCACAAGACGAATTCGGCTTAACTACCGGCGCCATCTTCCAAGCCTCGCTTGATCGCGATGAAACGACCGGTGACATCTATTTAGGTATCCGCAAGTTGGGCGCAACTGTCGCCACTAGCGCTACCGACCGCAAGATTGATTCACGCAATTACTCGCTAGCCATCGCCATTCACGACAAGCTACTGTCATACGGCGTGACTAATTGGCCTGCGCGATTCAACCGTGACGACGGTGTTGACGCCTTTGACGATGCTGGCGAAGCGATTACGTATTTCCGTCTGATTCGGTGAGGCGCTTGGACTCGATGTCCGCAATCAGCATGGCGATATTTGCTCGCAAGTCAACGGTGTCTCCGTCATTCGGAATAACGTAGTCTGGCTCGAAGTCCGCAAAGTGTGATTCCGTCTCATGCGTCAACAACACGTCATCCACAGGCTCGCCAAGTGCTTCTAGGCGGGCTTTTCGTGTGTCTGCGTGACACTCTACTTTGACAATCACAAAACCGTTAGCCCGCGCCCATGCGTATTCATTCGGTTGGCGTAGGTCGTCGATGACAATCGGGTCGTCCGGGCACGTAGCTGTGATGTTGTCCGCAAGGTGGCGTACCCAGACGTCAGGGTCGATTTGACGGCAAAGCTGACCGAAATGTTGGTACAGCGCGCGGGGCTTGACATCACTACTACCAAAGAGCGCTTCAGCGTACATTTTCAATAAGCATCCGAATGATCGCCGTACAAAACCGTGATGTGCCGCCAACAACCGTGCGGCTTCGGATTTGCCTGACCGCATGGGAGCGTAGATTGCGATACGTATCGGTTGGTTTGTTGGTTGGTTGCGTTGTTTATCGGGCATCTTCGGGTACCTCGTCTAGCGGGATGCAGGCGTCGAGTTCGGCGGATAACGCATAACCGGCACCAACGCTTTCGAAGAAAGGCGCACCAATATGCGAGAGGATGACTTCGATCGCCATGTGGTTTCTTGAGTCGAACCCGACTTTGCACCAGACGCCGCCGTCATTCTTAAACGCACCGACCCATTCGTCCGGTTTGTCGCGCATGGCTTGGCGCACGTCGAACGGTTTTTTGATGTACCAATCGTCCCTGAAAACGTCGTTAACGTTGACTACCGAAAGGTTTTCATGGTGCATCGGAGTCGGTACATAATAGAGTCGGTCGTAGCTGGGGTCTATTCTGTACTTTTCGCCAGATTCCGCATAAACTTCTTCTCCGTCTAGCAACCGCCGTAGTGCCTCACGCCCATTAATCTTCTCATAACGTGTCATATCCATAACGTTACCTCCGTAGTTTAGACGCTCAAACGCTAACTCGCGCCTTAATGTGTGGGTGCGCCTGATAGCCGACCACCTCGAAATCTTCGTACTTGAAATCGTCAATGTCCGTCACTTTGCGCTTAATGCGTAATTGTGGCAAAGGGTACGGCTCTCGCGTCAGTTGCAATTTGGCTTGTTCAACGTGGTCTGCGTAGAGGTGGGCGTCACCTAACGAGATGATTAGCTCGCCAACTTCTAAATCGGTAACATGCGCAATCATCTCGGTAAGAAGCGCATATGCAGCAATATTGAACGGATTTCCGAGTAGAGCATCGGCCGACCGCTGATACAACTGACATGATAACTTCCCTTCGTCGACGTAGAATTGGAAAGCGAAGTGGCACGGAGGTAACGCCATTTCCGGTAAGTCACCGACATTCCACGCGTTGACCATTAGGCGTCGACTATTTGGGTTGCGCTTGATTTCGTCGATGACGTTAGCGATTTGGTCGATTTCGTTTCCTTTGTGGTCACGCCATTTACGCCACTGGACGGGATATACCGGACCTAAGTCGCCATTCTCGTCGCTCCACGCTGACCATATTTTAACGTTGTTATCGAGCAGGTACTTGATGTTGCCGTCGCCACGTAAGTACCACAAGACTTCGTGGAATATCGAAGGTATGTGTAGTTTCTTCGTCGTAACTAACGGGAAACCGTCTTGCAAGTTAAAGCGCATTTGATAGCCAAACACGCTGTAAGTACCGGTACCTGTGCGGTCATCACGGTACTTGCCGTGATCAAGAATATGTTGAAGTAAATTGTGATACTGTTTCAATCGACATACACCACTTTCGCAGCTGGCGTAGACGGCGCCACATAGCGGGCTGAATCGTCGATTACTTTTGCATTTCGGACGAACGTTGAATTGTTTCCAGTTGTCGCGTTACCGCCATCCCAACGTTCTTGGACTGTCCTTGTCCGAGCCTCGTCATCAACGTAAGACGGTCCAAGCATAACATCTCCTACCTGCTTACCTTCCGGCGCAATCCCGCCAACCTCGTAGTATTTCGCAGGCACTTCGAGCCCGAGCGCACGACGCAAAGCAATCGCCTTACCGACATGTTCGTTGAATACGTCTGACGGGGCACAGCGGGCGATTCCGGTGGTTGCGTAGGAATTGTCAGACGCAGTTCCGCTAGATGCGTGAATCCACACTTTGGCGACAACTACGCGCTTATTTTTGTTGATGAAGAAATCAATGCGGTCATATAAATTAAATAAGATGACGGTACCCACATGCTCCACTATTTCCGGCGTGTGCGCTGACGAATATCCGCGCCCCAACAAATCCGCCACATCCGCAATTGC